>JAPSJG010000193.1 GCA_031178305.1 Sinorhizobium sp. | reverse complement strand
CGTCCAGGGGCGGTCATATTCCGGTGCCTGGTCGCCGAGCTCCTTGATTGGCAGGTTCGCGACCTCTTCGCCCTGGTGCAGGATGCGGAAGCGCAGGTCGTCGGTCGTCTTGCCGACGATCGCGAAATCGAGGCCCCACTTGACGAAGATCGCCTTGGCCTCCTCCTCCTTTTCCGGGCGCAGCACCATCAGCATGCGCTCCTGGCTTTCCGAGAGCATCATCTCGTAGGCCGTCATCTGTTCTTCCCGTACCGGCACCTTGTCGAGGTCGAGCTCGATCCCGAGGTCGCCCTTGGCACCCATCTCGACCGCGGAGCAGGTGAGGCCAGCCGCGCCCATGTCCTGAATGGCGATCACGGCCCCGGTCTGCATCAATTCGAGGCAGGCCTCGAGCAGGCACTTTTCGGTGAAGGGATCGCCGACCTGCACGGTCGGGCGCTTCTCCTCGATCGACTCGTCGAATTCGGCCGATGCCATGGTGGCGCCGCCGACGCCGTCGCGGCCGGTCTTGGCGCCGAGATAAACGACGGGAAGGCCGACGCCCTCCGCCTTCGAATAGAAGATCGCGTCGGTCTTCGCGAGGCCCGCGGCAAAGGCGTTGACGAGGATGTTGCCGTTATAACGTGCATCGAACTCGACCTCGCCGCCAACGGTCGGAACGCCGAAGGAGTTGCCATAGCCGCCGATGCCGGCGACGACGCCGGAGACGAGATGCCGCGTCTTCGGATGGTCGGGAGAGCCGAAACGCAGGGCGTTCATTGCGGCGATGGGGCGCGCGCCCATCGTGAAGACGTCGCGAAGAATTCCGCCGACACCGGTCGCCGCACCCTGATAGGGCTCGATATAGGAGGGATGGTTGTGGCTCTCCATCTTGAAGACGACGCAGTCGCCGTCATCGATATCGACGACGCCCGCATTCTCGCCCGGTCCCTGGATGACGCGCGGTCCCTTGGTCGGCAGTGTGCGCAGCCACTTCTTCGAGGACTTGTAAGAGCAATGCTCGTTCCACATCGCCGAAAAGATGCCGAGCTCGGTGAAAGTCGGCTCCCGCCCGATGAGGCTCAGAATGCGCTCGTATTCATCGGGTTTGAGCCCGTGCGAGGAGATGAGGTCCGGGGTGATGGGGCGGGTGTTGGAAATCGTCATCGTCGACCGTCAATCCTTCGGGCGGCGCGCAAACCCTTCGGGGAAGAATACGGCGCGTGCGAACCGCAACAGATCTGAATTCAGGATGCTACAGCAACATTGCGTCCGATAGGACGCCCGGCGCTGTAGGGAGCGTTTCGCGGCTTCTTTAGCGTAAGCGGGGCCGCCGTGCGACAGAAAAATGCCGTCGATCAACAGGTCGCCGCCGAAGCGCTTCGAGGTTTGCGGGAGGTCGGGAGCGGGCGCGCTTGGAGGCGGTTAGAACTTATAGCCGAGCATCAGCCCTGCCCGGGTGAGGCCGCCATTGGGACCGTCGCAAAGATTGGCGTGCGAATTGTGCTCGATGGTCGCCGAAAGATTCCAGTTGGCGTCGAAGCGATAGCCGACGGCGGCATATTCGCGAAACAGCAGCCGGCACCCAAGCCGTGCCCCGTCGGAATCGTCGCCGTCGAGTTCGCCATCGTGGACCGTCGCGCCGACGCCGAGCTCGACGAAGAACCTTTCGGTGACGTCGGCGTCCCAGCTGAAGCCGCCATAGATTTGGTTGACGCCATTCGACGAGGTTGCGATCGACGTCCCTGCATGGATGCGTGGACGGAGAATCTTCTCGGTCAGGGTGCTCGCATTGTTCGCCCCCAGCGGGTCGAAGAAGACCGTGAAAGACGGGAAAGCACCACTCTCCTTGTGCGTTCCCTCTGCAACGGGGAGCGTAGCGCCAAAGCGCACTTCGTCGAAGATCGGATCTTCTGCATGAGCCGATGTGGTCGCGATGCCGGATGCAAGCGCGACAGCGGTCGCGAGCAACCAGAAAACCGCGACCGAAAACCTGCTCGAGAGGGCCATGCCGAAATCCTTCGAAACGAATCAACCTAGTGCAACTAGGCGCGACTATAGACCGCCTTTGCGTGCAATAAAGTCGCCGTCGAAAAAGACTCAATCGAAGCTGTCGTAGCCGGCGCGGCCGCTGTCGAGCAGGCGGCGCAGGATATGGAAGCCCCTTTCCACCTCGGCGCGCACGGCCGGCGAAGAGAAGCCCACGCGGATGCGGTGGAACACGTGGTCGGACCGCCCCGCCTTGAATTCGTCCTCGTCGTCGACGAGGACGCCTTCCTGCAGCGCTGCCTGCTTGAAGGTTCCGGAAAGCCATGGATCTGGCAGCTTCAGCCAGAAGAATGGCACTTTCGGGTGGGAATTGAAGTCGAAGCCGGCGAAGATCTCGCGTGCCATGACCTCGCGCACGCCGATTTCCTCGACACTGCGGTTGCGTAGCGTGGAAGCCGAGCCGGAAAGGACAAGCCGGGCGCACAATTCCGCAAGAAGGAAGGGAAGTCCGCCGCTGACCATCTTGTGGGCGATGCGGATGCGCTGGCTGAAATGCGGAGGGCAGGCGACCCAGCCGCCCCGAACGCCGGCGGCAACGGACTTCGAAAGGCCGCCGACGAGGAAGGTTCGCTCGGGCGCGAGCTCCGCCAGCGGCGGAGCTGGATCGCCGGTCATCGATCCATAGAGATCGTCCTCGATCAGCCAGACGCCATATTTGCGGGCAATGTCGGCAACGGCCTTGCGTCGGTCCAGCGGCATGACGGCAACCGTTGGATTCTGCGCGCTCGGCATTACGAAGGCGAGCTTCGGATGCTGCTGCGCGCAGACCCGCTCGAAATCCTCCGGTACCAGCCCGAACTCGTCGCTTTCCATCAATGCGACGCGCCGGCCGATAAGGCCGGCGCTGCGGCTCACTTGCGAGTAGGTCAAAGTCTCGAAGGCAATGCGGTCGCCGGGCGAGGTCACGGCAGAGATGACCGCGACCACCGCGGCATGCGCGCCGAGCGTCGGCACAACACTTTCAGGGGCCGGACGAAAGCTGCCGCGCGCCAGCCATTGTGCGCCTGCCTCGAACCAATGATCCGGAAAATTGCGCGCATAGCTAGCTATGTCCGCGTGGTGCTCGCGGCTGATATCGCTCAGCAACCGCGCAAGAATATCACCCTGGCCGATGTCCGGTGCCGCGGTGCTGTCGAAGCGGAGCTTCCCCGCCGGCGCCACGATCGGCCGGGTGCCGGCGAGTGACGTGGTCAGCGGATCGGCTTGCTCGGGCGGACGGCTCTCGGGACGATCGAGCACATAGGTGCCGCGGCCCACTTCGCCGCTGACGAGGCCGCGCTCGCGGACAATGTTGTAGGCACGGCCGATCGTGCCGATCGTCACGCCGATGTCGAAGGCGAGATTGCGCTGCGGCGGCAGCTTCGCGCCAACGGTCAGCGTACCGTTGCCGATCGCCTGCTCGATCTGGTCTGCAATCCGCGCATAGAGGGGGCCGCGGCCTTGCTGAATGTCCGGAAGCCAATTTGTCATGGAGACAATTATCTAGATTGCCTCGCCAAGTATGTCAATTATCACTGTAACAATGAGATCAAGTGCTGGGAAGGCGTGAGCAATGGATACAATTGATACAATCAGACCTTTAGCGCGACGAACCGTCCTCAGCAATGGGCGGCGCTTTGCCTCTGAATCCCAGGTTCCGAAAGGAAATGTGTTCGCGCGCCTCTGGCGCTTCTATCGCACGCGGGCTGCAAAGAGGCGCAGCCGCTTGGCACTTGGGGAGCTGAGTGCGGACCTGCTCAAGGACATCGGCTTGACTGAGGCGGAGGCAAGACGCGAGGCGGCCGTTCCGTTCTGGCGGTAGCGGGGATCAACTGCAGCAATATACCGGTCCGATAAGCTTCGGCGGAGGCTGCAGAGTGAGCGGTCGGTGCCGAGGCATGCAAAAGACGTGCGGGATTATGTCGCGATTTCGATCCGAATGATATCCTCCCGGCCGTACTGCCTCGCCGAACGCAAAGGGAGAAGAAGCGATGACGAAGGGATACTGGGTGGCCTCCGTCGATGTTACCGATCCGGAGGGTTACAAAGCTTACAAAGCGGAGAATGCGATCGCTTTTCAAAAATACGGCGCCCGCTTTCTCACTCGTGGCGGTCAATGTGAGATGCCCGAGGGAAGGCTGCGGTCGCGCATTGTCGTGATTGAGTTCCCCAGCTACAGCGCGGCGCTGGAGTGCTATCGTTCGCCCGAATATGCGAAAGCAATGGCGCTCAGGCAGGGCAAGTCGGTGATGGATCTTGCGATCGTCGAAGGTTACGACAGCCCACAGCCGTCAGCGTCTTGAACCAAAGCCACATCAATTGCAGCCCTCGTCGCCCGCCGCCCAGCGGCGGACATCCGTGGTTATGCGTGTGCCTACCGGTTCACTGAGCAGTGGCCCGAACGCCTGCAGCCGGGCGGGGTGTCCTTCGGCTTGGACAACGGCGAGGGGACGCGCCTCGGGCGACTTGCGCGGCACGATCAGGATGCGGGGGCGGCCCGAGAAGGAGTTGAGCTCCGGTGCGAGGCGATAGGGCTTGAAGGCGGGGTCGCCCGATTTGAACCAACAGCCGTTTGCGCCGAGCGCAACTCGCTCCATCGTCGGCAGTGCGGCGGTACTCGCGGGCGCCGAAGCAGGACGATTCGACTGGCAACCGGCGACGAAAGCGATGCTCGCGACAGCAGAGGCGAGCGCAAGGAAACGTCCGTGTGACATGGAGGGCATAGGGCGGCTTTATTCCTGACGATCAATGCCACCTTCTAGCAGCAAGAAGGTTAAGCAGCGATTACGTCGAGCGCTGACGCAAAGAGTCCGCGGCCATCCGAACCGCCATGGGCGGCCTCGATCAGGTTCTCCGGATGCGGCATCATGCCAAGCACGTTGCCCTTGGCGTTCATGACCCCGGCAATGTCGTTGATTGAGCCGTTCGGATTGGTGCCTTCGGCATAGCGAAAGACGACCTGCCCGTTGCCTTCGATTGCCTTCAGCGTCTCCGGATCGGCGAAATAATTGCCGTCGTGATGCGCGACCGGGCTGCGAATGACCTGGCCATTCGCATACGCGCGGGTGAATGCCGTATCGGCATTGGCGACTTCGAGTTTCACCTCGCGGCAGACGAACTTCAGCGAGGTGTTGCGCATCAGCGCGCCGGGCAGGAGCCCCGATTCTACCAGGATTTGAAAACCGTTGCAGACACCGAGAACACGTACTCCTTGCTCGGCCTTGGCCTTGATCGCCTGCATCACCGGCATGCGGGCGGCGATCGCGCCGCAGCGCAGGTAATCGCCATAGGAAAAGCCGCCGGGGATGACGATCAGGTCGACATCCGGAATCTCCGTTTCCGTCTGCCAGACCGTGACCGGTGCCTTGCCGGAAATCTTCGTGAGCGCCGCGATCATATCACGATCGCGGTTGAGGCCCGGAAGTTGAACGACGGCGGATTTCATGGACGTGGATACCTCGCCTTGGTCTCGCGGCCTAAATGGCGCGAGGAGTTTCAATGCGTCTGCGCATGCCACCCTCGCCGTCAGGCGAGGGTGATGCTGTAGTTTTCGATAACGGTGTTCGCGAGCAGCTTCTCGCACATGGCCTTGAGATCGGCTTCGGCCTTGGCCTTGTCGGCGGTCTCGAGCTCAAGGTCGAAGACCTTGCCCTGGCGTACATGGCCGATGCCGTCGAAGCCGAGGGCGCCGAGTGCGCCCTCGATCGCCTTGCCCTGAGGGTCGAGTACGCCGTTCTTCAGCGTCACGGTTACGCGTGCCTTGATCACTTTTGCTTGTCCTCGAAATTACTTGACCAGCGCCACTATTTGACGAGTACCGGGCCGGAACCGCGCGGCGGCTCGTTCTCGTTGATGATGCCGAGACGGCGGGCCACTTCCTGATAGGCTTCGACCAGTCCACCCATGTCGCGGCGGAACCGATCCTTGTCCATCTTTTCCTTCGTCTCGACATCCCAGAGACGGCAGCTGTCCGGCGAGATCTCGTCGGCGAGCACGATGCGCATCATATCGCCTTCATACAGGCGACCGCATTCGATCTTGAAATCGACGAGCTGGATTCCGACGCCGAGGAAGAGGCCGGAAAGGAAATCATTGACGCGAATGGCGAGCGCCATGATATCGTCGAGTTCCTGCGGGCTTGCCCAGCCGAAAGCGGTGATGTGCTCTTCCGAGACCATCGGGTCGTCGAGCGCATCGGCCTTGTAATAGAACTCGATGATGGATCGCGGCAGGACCGTGCCTTCCTCGATGCCAAGG
The DNA here is from genome assembly GCA_031178305.1 of Sinorhizobium sp. Classification (GTDB taxonomy): domain Bacteria; phylum Pseudomonadota; class Alphaproteobacteria; order Rhizobiales; family Rhizobiaceae; genus Sinorhizobium. The sequence continues at coordinate 890 of JAPSJG010000193.1, read as the reverse complement.
CGCTTGGCGAGCGAGCCGGCTGCGACGTTGCGCACGACGATCTCGAGCGGGATGATCTCCACTTCCTTGATCAGTTGCTCGCGCATGTTGAGGCGGCGGATGAAATGCGTCGGAATGCCGATCTTATTCAGATGCGTGAAGATGTATTCGGAGATACGATTGTTGAGCACGCCCTTGCCGTCGATGACATCATGCTTCTTCTTGTTGAAGGCGGTAGCGTCATCCTTGAAGAACTGGATCAGCGTGCCCGGCTCCGGACCTTCGTAAAGGATCTTGGCCTTGCCCTCGTAGATACGGCGGCGACGATTCATGGATTTGTCTCTGTAGTTGTTGGCGCGCTTGGGTCGCGCATTGGAATTTTCTCAGCGGGTCCATATCCGAAAAGAACGCATTTCACAATCGGCGTATCTTCACTTCCCCCGTTTTAGATTAGGGTATCACGAAAGTCAGCGAAGACGAAAACGCATTGCACTTTCGGCAGGGTTCTGGATTATGGGTTGGCAGCTTCCGGCAGCAAAGTTTTCAGGGAGATCGATGAATGACCACGATGCAAGATCGCGAGAAGGCCTTCGAGGCGAAGTTTGCGCTCGACGAGGAGTTGAAATTCAGGGCCTTGGCGCGTCGAAATAAGCTGCTGGGTCTCTGGGCCGCCGGCCTTCTGAAGAAGGACGATCCGGAGGGCTACGCGCGGGAAGTGATTGCCGCAGATTTCGAAGAGGCCGGCCACGAGGATGTGGTGCGCAAGATCAAGGCCGATTTCGACGCTGCCGGCGTCGTTCGATCGGAGGACGAGATCCGCGCTCGCATGCTCGAATTCCTTGGCCAAGCCATCGAGCAGGTTCAGAACAACTGATCCAGCGATTTCACCATCGCCGCCCGGTCGGTCTGAT
>JAPSJG010000192.1 GCA_031178305.1 Sinorhizobium sp. | reverse complement strand
CGCCATCGGAAAAGGCCATTGCGATCTCGACCATCTGCCGCTCAGCAATCGAGAGGTCGCCGACGATCCTGTCGCTAGCGATGCCGTGCCCGGGAAAAACCGTGTCGAGGCTCCGTTCGATGACCTGTTTCGCCCGGCTCCGCCAGCCCAAGCCGCCGAAATGGCGGTGCAGGATGCGGGTGTTCTCAACCACGGTGAGATTGGGGCAAAGCGACAGTTCCTGGAAGACGCAGCGCACCCCGCGCGCCCGGGCGGTGTTGATGCCATAGCGCGCAAGAACCTCGCCTTCGCCTGCAATTCTGCCCTGGTGCGGCGTCAGGCCGCCATTGATGACGCTGACGATCGTCGATTTGCCGGCGCCATTGTGACCAACGAGGCCAACGCATTCGCCGGGCATGATGGCAAGATTGACCCCGTCAAGTGCCCTGACGGCTCCGAAACTCACCTTGACATCGGCAACCTCGATTATCGCCTTCGGCATTCTACCCGTCATTTGCTGCTGTTCGTCTTCGATCGGGGGCCTGTCGCGCGGTCCGCCAGAACCGCGCGACGTGAGGGGAGCTGCTACTTGGAGCCTTCGATCACTTTGATCGCATCGGCCTGCGTGTACTCGACATTGGCGACGCCGCCCGCCTGCGTATTGGCGAGGTTCTGCTCGAGGTTGTCCTGGTCGATGCGCAGGAACGGCACGACGAGATCCTTCCTGACCTCCTTGCCGTCGAGGATTTGCTGGGCAACCCAGAATGCAAGCGTGGAGACGCCCGGCGCGATGGAGACCGACATGGTCTCATAGTTGTTCGCGTCCTTCTGCTCCTTCCACCACTTCAACTCGTCTTCACGGTTGCCCATGACGATCACCGGCATCGGTCGTTTCGCGGCTGCGATCGCCTGGGCTGCGCCATAGCCGTCGCCCCCTTGCGTCACGACACCGACGATCTCCGGAAGGCTCGGCAGGATGCCAGCTACTGCCTTCTGGGCGACGTCCTGCGCCCAGTCGCCATGGACCGAGCCGACGATCTTGAACTGCGGGTACTGCTTTACGCCCTCGTGGATACCTGCCGAGATCTCGTCGTCGACAAAGACGCCGGCGAGGCCGCGGATCTCCAGGAGATTCCCGCCTTCAGGCAGCTTCTTCGACAGATATTCGACCTGGCTGCGCCCCATTTCCTTGAAGTCGACGGCAATCCGCCAGGCGCAGGGCTCGCTCACGACGCCATCGAAAGAGACGACGACGATGCCGGCATCGCATGCCTCCTTGACTGCGCCGTTCAAAGCGGTCGGCGAGGCGGCGTTAAGGACGATCGCGTCATAACCTTGCAGGATCATGTTCTGGATCTGCGCCGCCTGCTCGGTTGCCTGGTTTTCCGCCGTCGTGAAAGCATCGGCGGCGGCAACCACGCCGGCCTTGACCGCCTCGCCCGTCACCTTGTCCCAGCTCGTCAGCATCGCCTGGCGCCACGAATTTCCGGCATAGTTGTTGGAAAGTGCAATCTTCTTTCCGGAAGTTTCCGCGAGTGCCGACATCGGCATCGCGGCGCATGCAACGGCTACAGACGCTAGAAGCATCCCACGAAATGTCATGTTTTCCTCCCTCTGGATCCGCCGTTCGATCGGATCGCTTCGTCGCCGCTATTGGCGGTCGGCTTAAAATAGTTCTTGCACTGAGCTTCCTCCTCTCAGTAAGGGCAGGATGAGGGAGAATTGCCTGCCTGTACAGACAGGATACGGCAATGCGTTTGCGGGGTTCTGCACCAAAGGTTGCGTGTTCGTGCAAGACGAAAATGCCCCGTAAAGCGCTTAATGGAGAAAGCGGTCGCCACATCGGAGGGAATGGAAGCGATCGCGGGAGGAACTGCGGACATGCCGCACATGGCGCCGGCCGCACTGGTCGATCACTATCTTGGTATATCCCGGCTGCTCGCTGGGCAACTCGACTTCCGCTCGGCAATCCGCGCCGTCGCGGCGGAAGTGGCGCATATCATCCCCCACGACCATCTCGATGTCTGCATTCTGATGGTCGACGGCAATTATCATACCGCTTACGAAACCGGCATGGACACCGCATGGGGAGATGTTGCCTCGGCGCCGGTTGCCAACAGCCCCATCCGCTCCCTCCTCTGGGGCGAGGTGGATTACCTGCTCACGGACGACGCGATCAATGATGCGCGCTTTCATTTCGAGGGCGCTTTCAAGCGACCGATCATCGAGCAATCGCTGCGCAGCCGCTTGCATGTGCCGATGAAGGTGCAAGGTACGACCATCGCAGCGCTCAGCTGCTCGTCGCAACGGGCTGGATTATACGCGATGGAGGACATTGCCAGGGCGCGGATCATCGCCGACCTGCTGGCGCCCTATTTCTTCGCACTCCGGGCCGCCGAACAGGCCCAGCAGTCCGCCATCGTCGAGGCGGAGGCGCGTGCACGCGAGGAAGGGCTGAGGCAGGGCGCGTTGAAGTTGACCGAAGCCTTGGAACAGGAGCGCCAGCGCATCGGCATGGACCTCCACGATCAGACGCTCGCCGACCTCACGCGGCTGTCGCGCCGCATCGATCGCCTGGCTCGTAGCGGTGAACTGAACAGCGAGGCACTGGACCCGATCTCCAGGGGCCTCCACCATTGCATGCAGGACTTGCGGCAGATCATCGAGCAGGCAAAACCTTCCGTCTTGCAGCTCTTCGGGCTCGCCCAAGCAGTCGAGAATCACCTCGACCGGTCGGTGCGCGACAGCGCGATGCCGATCGAGTGGGCGCTGATCGACGAGACCGCGGGTGCTCTCGACGGCCTCGAACCGACGGTAAGCGTTGCACTTTTCCGGATTGCGCAGGAAGCGATCAACAACGCCGTCCGCCACGCCCAGCCGATAGCGATCACCGTCAGGCTTTGGCTCGAGGCGGGCCAGCTCTCAATCGAGATTTCGGACGACGGGCGCGGTCTTGCGAGGGCCCGTGGGCGCATCGGCGGCGGCATCGACAGCATGAAGACGCGGGCACGGCTCATTTCGGCGAAGTTCGCGATCGGACCGGGGCGCAAAAATCGCGGCACCACGGTGACTGTTCAACTGCCGCTCGAGCAGTGCTCGGCAGGCGCGGAGCCACAGCCATGAGGGAGGATCAACGATGAAGGTACTGATCGTGGAGGACGACCCGCTTCATCGTTCGTACCTGCACGAGGCGGTCTGTGCGGCATTGCCCGAGTGCGACTCGATCATCGAGGCCGAGAATGGCGTCGCCGGGGAACAACTCGCCCGCGATCATAAATCCGCGCACATAGTGATGGACCTGCAGATGACGAGCCGCAATGGGATCGAAGCGGCGCGCACCATCTGGAAAGAACGTCCGGAGACGCGCATCCTCTTCTGGTCGAATTACTCCGACGAGGCCTACGTCCGCGGCGTATCGCGCATCGTTCCGGACGGGGCCGCCTATGGCTATGTGTTGAAGTCCGCATCCGACGAGCGGCTGAAGCTGGCGCTTCGCTCGATCTTCGTCGAAAGCCAATGCGTGATCGATCGCGAGGTGCGCGGTTTGCAGCAGAAGACCATCGGCCGCGCCAACAGCTTCACCGATTCGGAATATGAGGTGCTTGTCGACATCGCGCTCGGATTGACCGACCGGGCAATTGCAAAACGCCGGAGCCTGTCGCTGCGCAGTGTACAGAACCGGCTACAGCAGCTCTACGACAAGCTGGACGTCTACCAGGTGGTCGCCGAAGAACATACCGACAGCCGATTCAATCTTCGTGCCCGCGCCGTCACAATCGCATTCTTGCGCAAGCTCTTGAATCACAGCGCATTGGAGAAGGCCGAGGCGGAGTTGCAAGACTGGCTCAAAGAGCAGTGGTAACCGATGCGCGGCGCGTGCGTCCGCCCGGGCGTTGGCCTCCATTGTGCAGAGACATGAATTTGATGGCCTTCTTCGAAGATGATGCCGACCTGTTCAGTTCTACAGCTTTTTCACGAAGGCGAGCAGTTCGTCGTCCGTCAGCGGCTCGACCAACGCTTCGCGGGTGGCAACCGGGGAGAAGCCGAATTGCTGGTAGAGCTGCAAGGCGCGGGGATGGTCGAGAGTGTTGGTCGTCACCGTGACCTTGCGGGGATCCATGGCCCAGGCGGCAAGCAAGGTCTGCAGCAGGAACCATTTGCCGAGCCCGAGGCCGAGCGCATGCTCCATGAGCCCGAAATGGGTGATCTCGATGACGTCGTCCTCCTGCTGCTGCAGTTCGAAGAAGCCGGCAGGCGCGCCGTTGACGTAAAGGACCGTCAAAGTGGTTCGCTTGTCGTGCAGCAGTGCAGTCAGTTCCTCGTCGCTCATGCGCAGTCGGTCCGCCCAATGCCAGCGCTTGCCGACGCGCAGATAAAGGAAACGATAATAGGCGAGCGGGATGTCGAACACGCGCAGGATCGCCGTATGGATGTTCACAGGCATCGGTAGGCTCTGCTTCGGCGGCGACGTCATTTCGAGTTCGGTCACATGTGCCGTGATTGCGGCAGGCTTCGATCCTTGCATGGCTTTCACTCTCTACCGATTGCGACGGGGGTATCGGGCCGCCCGCCCCATTCCGACCAGGAGCCATCATAAAGCGTATTCTCCGTATGGCCCAATGATTGAAGTGCCAGCGTTATGATGGCCGCGGTTACGCCGGATCCGCAGGTGGTGACGACCGGCTTCGTGAGGTCGATCCCGGCATCCGCAAAGGTTTGGCGCAGAGCTCCGAGCTCCTTGAGCTTGCCTTTGTCGGAGAAAAAACCTGCGGGCAGACTCTTGGCGCCTGGCATATGGCCCGACCGCATGCCTGCGCGCGGCTCAGCCTCCTCCCCGGTGAACCGGCCGGCGCTTCGCGCATCGGCGATCTGCGCCAGTCGATTTTCGACAACATCCTTCATGCGCTCGAAAGAAGTGACGACGTTCGCATCGAAGCTCGGGCGAAAGCTGCGTCGCGTGGGCCTTGGGATATCGGTCGTCGTCGGCCGTTCCTCCGCCTTCCAGCCGTCCATACCGCCGTCGAGGACGAAGACGTTCTTTGCGCCCATGATCCGGAACATCCACCAGACTCTCGGCGCGGTGAAGATGCCGGGGCCGTCATAAACGACGATCGTGTCCTCTTCACTGATGCCCATGGCGCCAACGGCCTCGGCGAAGGCTTCGGGTGAGGGCAGGGTGTGTGGCAGGCCGCTCGTCTGGTCGGCGATTGCATCCTGGTCGAAGAAGACCGCGCCGGGGATATGGGCCGCCTCGTATTCCGCCTTCGGGTCGCGATTCTGCGCCGGCAGGTACCAGGACGCATCGACGATCTTGATGTCGAGATTGCCGAGGCGCTGCTCCAGCCAATCGGCGGAGACAACGAAGGTGCTCTTGTTGTTTTTCTCGTTCATCTCGTCACTCCACGGATTACACGGCGGCTCGATCTTCCGGCGATACGAATCGTATCCGAAAGCGCCGGTTCTCTTTACCCTTCTTTTCGATCTTTGCGATGTGGATCGCGCCGACTTCCTGGGTCTCCGACACATGCGTGCCACCGCAGGGCTGACTGTCGACCGAGGAGTTTTCGCCGATGCAGACGAGGCTCACGCGGCCTAAACCGAGTGGCGGGCGAACATTCTTCGATTTGACGACACCGGGATTGGCGGCGAGTTCCTCGTCCGTGATCCATTGCACATAGACGGGATGGTTCTCCTCGACGAGCTTCATCAGCGCCGCCGTCACCTGATCCTTGTCGATCGTTTCGCTCATGTCGAAATCGACGCGGCTTTCCTCCTCGCCGACCGCCGCGCCGGTGATCGGATAGGGGCAGACGACGGAAAGCAGGTGACAGGCGGTATGCATGCGCATCAGCCGGTAGCGGCGGGGCCAATCGATGTGCAGGACGAGCTTCTCGCCAACGGTGGGAAGCGGCTGCCCGCCGGACGGCAGATGCACGATGACGTCCTTGGCGGCGCCATGTCGCGTGTCGACGATGGCGATGCGGCTGCCGTCCTCGCGCTCGAAAAAGCCCGTGTCGCCGGGCTGGCCCCCGGAGGTGGCATAGAAGCAGGTCTGATCGAGCTCGATCCCGCCATCCTCCAGAATTCTGGTCACATGCGCTTCGCAGGTCGCGAGGTAGAAATCGTCACGGAAGAGGGCAGTCACGGTCCTGGTCATCGATTATTCGACTGGTTGGTAGGGCACGGTGATGGATGAGGGCCTTGTAAGCCAGTCGGGCACCGGCAGGCCTTTCGAGGCGAGGAAGTCCGGATTGAAGAGCTTCGACTGGTAGCGGTTACCATAGTCGCAAAGGATCGTCACGATCGTATGTCCGGGGCCGAGCTCGCGGGCGAGCCGCACGGCGCCGGCAATATTGATGCCGGTCGAGCCGCCGACGCAGATGCCTTCCTCCTCGATGAGGTCGAAAACGTAGGGCACGGCTTCTGAATCAGGAATCTGGTAAGCGAAATCGGGCGTGAAGCCTTCGAGATTGGCGGTTATCCGGCCTTGGCCGATGCCCTCGGTGATCGAGCTACCGCTCGCCTTCAATTCGCCATGCGCATAGTAGTTGTAAAGCGCGGCCCCTTCCGGATCGGCGATGCCGATCTTGACGTTGGGATTGCGGGCGCGCAGCCCCTCGGCCACGCCGGCAAGCGTGCCGCCGGAGCCGACGGCGCAGATGAAGCCGTCGACCTTGCCGTCGGTATCGCGCCAGATCTCCGGCGCAGTCGTGTCGACATGCGCTTGCCGATTGGCGACGTTGTCGAACTGGTTTGCCCATATGGCGCCGTTCGGCTCGGTATGGGCGAGTTCGGCCGCCAGGCGCCCGGAAATCTTCACATAATTATTGGGATTCCTGTAGGGAACCGCCGGAACCTCGACCAGTTCGGCACCGAGCAGGCGCAGCGCATCCTTCTTTTCCTGGCTCTGAGTCTCGGGAATGACGATGACGGTGCGGTAGCCGAGCGCACTGGCGACGACGGCAAGGCCGATGCCCGTATTGCCGGCCGTGCCTTCGACGATAACGCCGCCGGGCCTCAGCATGCCTGCCTTCTCGGCCTCACGGATGATCCAGAGCGCCGCCCGGTCCTTCACCGACTGGCCGGGATTGAGAAATTCCGCCTTGCCGAGGATGTTGCAGCCGGTGGCTTCGGAAACGGCGTTGAGCCGGATCAGCGGCGTATTGCCGATCGCTTCGAGCACGGACGGAAGGACACGCATTTAAAGAACCTCGCGCTGGAACT
>JAPSJG010000191.1 GCA_031178305.1 Sinorhizobium sp. | reverse complement strand
GCACGCGGCCGGCATTGGTCCGGTAACGCTCGTCGGCTGCGAGATCGGGCCGACCAAGCAGCTCGCAGAACCTGACGAACTGCCGGTCGTTGCCGACAGCGACGATCAGGTGCCCGTCGGAGGTCGGCAACACCTGATAGGGCGCGATATTCGGATGGGCGTTGCCGAGCCTGCGCGGTGCCCTACCCGAGACGAGGAAGTTCAGCGCCTGGTTGGCGAGCACCCCGGTCATGCAGTCGTAGAGCGCCATGTCGACATGCTGGCCCTCGCCCGTGCGTTCGCGTTGGGCAAGCGCCGCCTGCACCGCGATGACGCCATAGAGCCCGGTGAAGATATCGGCAAAGGCGACGCCGATCTTCTGCGGCTCACGGTCCGGCTCGCCCGTGAGGTCCATGATGCCGCTCATGCCCTGGATGATATAGTCGTAGCCGGCGCGGCTCGCATAGGGGCCGTCCTGCCCGAACCCCGTGACGGAGCAGTAGACCAGCCGCGGATTGAGCTTCTTCAGGCTCTGATAGTCGAGCCCGTATTTGACAAGTCCGCCGACCTTGAAGTTTTCGAGAAGAACATCGGACTGCGCCGCAAGCCGGCGCACGGCCTCCCGCCCCTCTTCCGTCGTGAAATCGAGAACGACCGAGCGCTTGCCACGATTACAGGCATGGAAATAGGCCGCATCGAGCTTCTCGCCGCCCTCGCCTTCGACGAAGGGCGGCCCCCAACTGCGGGTGTCGTCGCCGGAGGGACTTTCGACCTTGATGACATCGGCGCCGAGATCAGCGAGCGTCTGGCCGATCCAGGGACCGGCGAGAATGCGTGCGAGTTCGAGGACCCTTATTCCTTTGAGCGGCGCTTCCATCGTCGTCTCGCTCAGAAGAAGGCCTGCAGCCCGGTCTGGGCGCGGCCGAGGATCAACGCATGGACGTCGTGGGTTCCCTCATAGGTGTTGACGGTCTCCAGGTTCAGCATGTGACGCATGACCTGGTATTCCTCGGAAATACCATTGCCGCCGTGCATGTCGCGGGCCATTCTGGCGATATCGAGGGCCTTTCCGCAATTGTTGCGCTTGACGATCGAGATCATTTCCGGGGCCATGCGGCCCTCGTCCATCAGCCGGCCAACCCGGAGCGAGCCCTGCAGCCCGAGGGCGATCTCGGTCTGCATGTCCGCAAGTTTTTTCTGGAAAAGCTGCGTCTGGGCGAGCGGGCGGTTGAACTGCTTGCGGTCGAGCCCATATTGCCGTGCCGCGTGCCAGCAGAATTCGGCCGCGCCAAGTGCGCCCCAGGAAATGCCGTAGCGGGCGCGGTTGAGGCAGCCGAAGGGTCCCTTCAGTCCCTCGACATTCGGCAGCAGCGCCTCCTCGCCGACTTCGACATTGTCGAGAACGATCTCACCGGTGATCGAAGCACGCAACGAAAGCTTGCCGGCGATCTTCGGCGACGAAAGCCCCTTCAGGCCCTTCTCCATGACGAAGCCGCGAATGGCATTGCCATGCGCCTCCGACTTCGCCCAAACGACGAAAACGTCGGCGATCGGCGCATTGGAAATCCACATCTTGGAGCCGATCAGCCGGTAGCCGCCGTCGGTCTTTACCGCCCTCGTCTTCATGCCCGCCGGATCGGAACCGGCATCGGGCTCCGTCAAGCCAAAGCAGCCTATCCACTCGCCGCTGATCAGCTTCGGCAGATATTTCTGCTTCTGCTCCTCCGAACCGTAAGCGAAGATAGGATAGGTCACGAGCGAGGATTGCACGCTCATCATCGACCGATAGCCGGAATCGACACGCTCGACCTCGCGAGCGACAAGGCCGTAGGCGACATAGGACGCGCCGACGCCGCCATAGGATTCGGGAACAGTCACGCCGAGCAGGCCGAGATCGCCCATCTCGCGGAAGATCGACGGATCGGTTTTTTCCTCGCGGTAGGCTTCGATCACGCGCGGCTGCAGCTTTTCCTGGGCATAGGCACGCGCCGTATCGCGGATCATCCGCTCGTCTTCGGTCAGTTGATCCTCGATGAGGAAGGGATCGTCCCACTGGAATTGACTTTTGCCGGCCATGTCTATCTCCCGTCGTATTCCCATGCCTACGCGTTATCGCAAGCCGGCGGGAGCGTTTCAAACGAAATTGAGGCACTGGCTAATGCGCCTGATGCATGAATCGGTCCATCAGGACGGTCCTCGAATTGAAGCCGGCAATTTTCGACCCCGCCGCTTGCGGAAGTAGCAGCGCATGAGCGCGATTCCCGCTGTGATAGCGGCCGCGTCCGTCTGGCTGTGGGGTGTAACAGAACCTACAACAAACTGACATTTGACCTTCACGAAGGGCGGATATGGCAGCAGTCATATCGATCCGGTCTCGCAGACAAAGGACCCTGCCCCATGTTTCATCTGAAGGACGTAACTCGCCAGTTCGGCAAGAAGATCGCCGTCAGTTCGGTCACGTTCGACATCCCTCCGGGACAAATGGTGGGCATCATCGGTCGCTCCGGCGCCGGCAAGTCGACGCTCCTGCGCATGATAAACCGTCTGGTCGATCTCTCCTCGGGCGAGATCGAATTTTCCGGTGTGAAGGTGTCGTCGCTCAAGGGCGCGGCATTGCGCACCTGGCAGCGCGACTGCGCCATGATCTTCCAGCAGTTTAACCTCGTGCCGCGGCTAGATGTGCTCACCAACGTGCTGCTCGGCCGGCTCAATCATCGCTCGACGATCTCGAGCGTCCTCAACTTGTTCAGCCGCGAAGAGAGGATCATGGCGATCGGCGCGCTCGAGCGGCTCGGCATTGAGCAGACGGCTCTGCAGCTTGCCGGCACGCTTTCCGGCGGCCAGCAGCAGCGCGTCGCGATCGCCCGCGCCCTGATGCAGCAGCCGAGGGTGCTGCTTGCCGACGAGCCAATCGCGTCGCTCGACCCGCTCAACGCCAAGATCGTCATGGACGCGCTGCGCGACATCAATGAGCGCAATGGCATAACCGTCATCACCAATCTGCATACGCTCGATACGGCACGGAACTATTGCGAGCGCATCATCGGCATGGCCCATGGCCGTGTCGTCTTCGACGGCCAGCCGAAGGACCTGACGGCCGCGGCCGTTGCCGAGATCTACGGCGCCGACACCCCGATCGAGGAGTCGATGACCTCGACAACCATCAATATTCCCGCGGCCGTTCCGCAGGAACAAACGGCATCGGCCAGCTTGAAGCCGCTGGCATTGGCCGGCCCCTGAGGCCCGCCGCGATCGAATGCCCGCGTCAAGGGCGCCCACAAATCTCTGCACATCCGGAAAACGGGAGACGAACCTCATGTTGAAGAAAGCCCTTCTCGGCGCCGTTGCGCTCATCGCCCTCGTCGGCCATGCCCAGGCCGAAGACCTCAAGGAATTCCGCATCGGCATCCTCGGCGGCGAGAACGAAGCCGACCGCCTGCGCAATTTTCAGTGCCTCGTCGACAAGCTTCCTACCGCCATCGGCGTCGAAAAGGTCTCGCTTTTCCCGGCGGCCGACTATGACGGCGTGGTTCAGGGCCTGCTCGGCGGTACGCTCGACTATGCCGAACTCGGCGCTTCCGCCTACGCGAAAGTTTATCTCGCCAAGGCCGATGCCGTCGAGCCGATCCTGACGACCGTTCAGACCGACGGTTCGACGGGCTATCATTCGATCATGGTCGCCCGCAAGGATTCCGGCATCACCAAGCTCGAGGACCTCAAGGGCAAGAAGCTCGGCTTCGCCGATCCGGATTCCACCTCGGGCTACCTCGTTCCGCTCGTCACCCTGCCGGAGGCAATCGGCGCGCCGATCAAGGAATTCTTCCGAGAGACCGGCTTCGGCGGCGGCCATGAGAACCTCGTTCTCGAAGTCGTCAAGGGAAATTTCGACGCTGGCACGACCTGGGGTTCGGGGGTCGGCGAATTCAAGGACGGCTACAGCTCCGGCAACCTTCGTAAGATGGTCGACAAGGGCATCGTCGACATGAACGACCTCGTCGAACTCTGGAAGTCGCCGCTGATCCCGAACGGCCCGATCGTCGTCCGCACCTCGATGAACGACGATATGAAGGCGAAGTTCAAGCAGTTCATGATGGATCTTCCGAAGACGGACGCCGCCTGCTTCTCCGCCATCCAGGGCGGCGACTTCACAGGCTTCGTCGAAGTCAACACCGACTTCTATAAGCCGATCATCGACGCCCGCAAGGCGACGATCGGCGGCTGATCGTCATTCCTCGTCCTCACGCCGGCTGCTGCCGCAGCCGGCGTTCGTTCGCATGGCGGCCACTGCCAATTGCACACCGCCATATCCAATGTTTTTGCCGTGCGAAGCCGGGCTGTCCCGCCTGAGTGCGGATGCTCAGAGGCCGGTCCCGCCGGAATTCCGATGGCCACTTCCATGCTGTCCAAGCCGTTGAGCGAGAGCGGTGCACTCGTCGAACGTCACTGGCAAGAGCTCAGTGCCCGACGGCGCATGTATACCGCGCTCGGTGTCGCGCTGCTTGCGTTCACGCTCATTGCGTCACTCTGGTTTGCCAACGCGTCGAATGCCGGGAAGTTCTTCGACCGCCTGCCGCATCTTTTCGATTTCTTCGGCGAACTGATGCCGCGCGAATTGATGGAAATCCCGCGCGCCCTCTTCGATCTGCCGTCGCCCTATGACGACGGCAGCTTCAAATACAATTACCCGGATGGGCGGCTTCATCTGACCGACGGCATCTATGTGCCGGAATATTTCCACAAGATGCTGGAGACGGTGAACATCGCCATCTTCTCGACTGCAATCGGGGCCTTTTTTGGCTTCATTCTGTGCTTTCTCGCCGCGCGCAATCTCATGCCCAATCCCTGGATCCGCGGGGTCGCGCGGCGGCTGATGGAAGTGCTGCGCGCCTTTCCGGAGGTGGTGATCGCCGGCTTTTTCCTGGCGATCCTCTCGCTCGGCCCGATCCCGGCGATTGCTGCCGTTTCGATCCATACGATCGGGGCGCTGGGCAAGTTGTTCTTCGAAGTCGTCGAGAATGCCGACATGAAGCCAGAGGAGGGGCTGCGTGCCGTCGGCGGCAACTGGCTCGAGCGCGTGTGGTTCGGCATCGTTCCCCAGGTTCTGCCGAACTTCACCAGCTATTTCCTGCTTCGCCTCGAAATCAACGTGCGCGCTTCGACGATTATCGGCGCGGTCGGCGGCGGCGGCATCGGCGAATTGTTGCGCCTGTCGATCGGCCAGAACCATCCAGCGAAGACACTGGCGATCGTCATTCTCCTCTTTACGACGATCATCGCCGTCGACCAGTTTTCCGCCTGGCTGCGTCGCCGCCTCGTCGGCGATCAGGCCTATGCGTTTGTCCGGTAAGAGGAGCGGATCATGATCGCCTCGACAAAGCCCAGCGCCCTCGAAATGGAATCGATCGCGGCCCGCCACCCGCACCTTCTCAGGTCGACCTCCGGGAAACGGCGGAAGCCGCTGCTGGTCGGCGCCTGCATGCTACTTTATCTCGTGTTCACCTGGTGGTTCTTCTCGATCGGACATGTGCTCGCCAATGCCAACTGGCCAATTGCCGGCACCTATCTCGCCGACTGGGTGTCCTACGAAGTCCGCCCGGAATTCAGGATTTCGCCGGACGGGACGATGCGCCTTGCCTATCAGCGCAACTCGCCGCTCGGGCAAAATCCCGATCCCGATTGGGTCATGCTCGAAAAGCGAACCGTCACTCGGACCATCGACACGCCAGCGGCGGCGCAGATCGAAGAGCCGAAAGCGAACTCCTCCTTCAGCTTCATGGCGCCAGGAGCAGCGCTCGGCAAGGCGGCAGAACCGGCGCCGCAGCCGAGCCTGAAGCAAAGCGGCACGGAAGAGGTCGTGACGCGCGCCGTGATCACCTTTGACCGATCGACGCGGATCGAAGTCGCCGACGGGACGGTTACGGCAAGCTACGCCGGCGAGACTTTCACGATGACGGTCGGTGGCGCCGACGCCGTCGTGCCGCAGGGCCCACTACCCCATTGGGCGACGCAGAAACGACCGGGTGAAAAGATTACCTTGTCCTTTGGCCTCACCGGCTGGGCCGAGGTGGAGGGCGACGAGGTTTCGATCCGCAACCGCTTCTTCGGCTGGGCGAATTTCCTTTTCGACACCAACTCGCCCTTTTTCGGCAAATCCTATGGCGAGGTCGCGTCGCTGATCCTTTATGGCGAACGGATCGATCCGCAGCGCTCAAATCTCGCACTTGCCTGGAACAACATCCTCTACAATGCCGAGTGGCAGCATCTCGACGTCTGGACCAAGCTCCTGCAGACGATCGTCATGGCCTTCGTCGGTACGCTCTTCGCATCTCTGGCGGCATTCCCACTCTGCTTCCTTGCCGCGCGCAACATCACGCCGAGCCGCATCGCCAACCAGGTCGTCAGGCGCTTTTTCGACTTCCAGCGTTCAGTGGACATGTTCATCTGGGCGCTCTTTTTCACCCGCGCCTTCGGACCAGGCCCGCTTGCCGGCATCTCGGCGATCTTCTTCACGGACACGGGCACGCTCGGCAAGCTCTATTCGGAGGCGCTCGAAAACATTGACGACAAGCAGCGCGAAGGCGTGAAGTCCGTCGGTGCGGCGCCGATTGCGGTGCAGCGCTTCGGCGTATTGCCGCAGGTGTTGCCCGTCTTCGCCAGCCAGGCGCTCTATTTCTGGGAATCCAATACACGTTCGGCCACGATCATCGGCGCCGTCGGGGCCGGCGGCATCGGGTTGAAGCTATGGGAGGCGATGCGCACCAATTCCGATTGGGAAAATGTTGCCTATATGGTGCTTTTGATCTTGATGGTTGTCTTCATTTTCGACAGCATCTCCAACGCGTGCCGCTCGCGGCTGATGGGGCGCAAGGCACAGTGATACCCGTTTGCATTTTGCGCCGACGCCATCACGATGTTGTCACGCAAATCAGCTAGCTGCGCATATCAACCCAAACATTCGACCCGCCGGGCGGGTCGCGGACGAAGAAAGCAGGACCCGTGCGCTACGCAATCTATTTCGCACCGCCGGCCGATGACCCGCTGTCGGTGAGAGCCTCCCGTTGGCTCGGACGGGATGCCTTCACTGGCGGCGCCCTGGCGTGGCCGGAAGCGCCTCACCTGCCGTCGGAACAACAGCTGGCGTTGACGGCCGAACCGCGTCGATACGGTTTCCACGGTACGCTGAAGGCGCCTTTCGCGCTGGCGCCCGGCCGAAGCGAAGCCGCGTTGATCGCGGCACTCGACGAATTCGC
>JAPSJG010000190.1 GCA_031178305.1 Sinorhizobium sp. | reverse complement strand
TCCTTTTGCTCGAGGACGGCATTGTCCATGTGGAAACCGTCCATCGGGAGCACCGCGACGCTTTCCCCCGCTGCGGCGATCGCCTCCGCAAGGGCTTCGGAAAGTGTCGACTTGCCGGCCCCCGGCGGGCCGGCGATGGCGACGATGAAACGGCCGGCACCGGCCGCCCGTTTCAGGATTTCGTCCGTCAAGGACCTAAGCGTCATGCAGCGATCGCCTCGCCCGGAGGTGCTTTCGCACCGGTCATGAAGGCGACCGCATCCGACATGGTGTAATCCTTGGGATTGATGACGCAGAGCCGCCGACCGAGACGGTGGATATGGATCCGGTCCGCCACCTCGAAAACATGGGGCATGTTATGCGAGATCAACACGATCGGCAGGCCGCGGGCGCGGACATCGAGGATCAGTTCCAATACGCGCCGGCTTTCCTTCACACCGAGTGCCGCGGTCGGCTCGTCCATGATCACGACTTTCGAGCCGAAGGCGGCCGCCCGTGCAACGGCGACGCCCTGGCGTTGGCCGCCCGAAAGCGTTTCCACCGCCTGATTGATATTCTGGATCGTCATCAGGCCGAGTTCGGAAAGCTTAGCCCGCGCCTGTTTTTCCATCGCGGCGCGGTCGAGTGAGCGCAACCACTTGCCCATGATTCCCGGCTTGCGGATCTCCCGGCCGAGAAACATGTTGTCGGCGATCGAGAGCGCCGGCGACAGGGCAAGGTTCTGGTAGACCGTCTCGATGCCGGCCTTCCGCGCATCCATTGGCGAGCGGAAATGCACCGGCTGACCTTCCAGGCGGATTTCGCCTTCGTCGGGTGTGAGGGCGCCGGAGACTGCCTTGATCATCGTTGACTTGCCGGCACCATTGTCGCCGATCACAGCGAGGATTTCGCCGGGGTAGAGATCGAAATCGGCATGGTCGAGAGCTGTCACCCGGCCATAGCGCTTGACGAGACCGCGGGCGGTGAGAATGGGTTCCTGTGCCATCAGCCTGCTACCTTTCTGATCCACTGGTCGATTGCAACGGCGAGGATGATCAGCAAGCCGATCAACAGATAGGTCCATTGCGGGTCGGTGCCCATCAGGCGAAGTCCGAGCGAGAAGACGCCGACGATAAGTGCACCGAACAGCATGCCGAGAATGGAGCCGCGTCCGCCGAAGAGCGAGATGCCGCCGATCACCACGGCGGTGATCGATTCGATATTCGCGAACTGGCCGGCGGTCGGCGAGACCGAACCGATACGGCCTATGAGGGCCCAGCCTGCCAGGGCGCAGATCAGGCCCGACAACGTATAGACCGCCACGAGCATCTGCCTGACATTAACGCCGGCAAGCTTGGCCGCTTCAGGATCGTCGCCTACCGCATAGACGTAGCGCCCCCAGGCGGTATGGTTCAGGACATACCAGAGCAGGCAGACGAGGAGGACCATGGCGACGACGCCATAGGTGAAGACGGCGTTGCCCAAGCGAAGGCTCTGGCCGAAGAATTGCAGGATCGGCGCATTCGCGGAGATGTCCTGTGCGCGAATCGTCTCATTGGCCGAATAGAGGAAATTCGACGCGAGCACGATTTGCCACATGCCGAGGGTGACGATGAAGGGCGGCAACTTCATGCGGGCAACGAGGGTGCCGTTGATATAGCCGCAAAGCGCCCCGACACCAAGTCCGCAGAGAACGGAGAGCGTCGGCGGCAGACCATAGCGGAAAGTAAACTGCCCCATCACCACGGAGGAGAGCACCATGATCGCGCCGACCGACAGATCGATGCCGGCCGTCAGCACGACGAGCGTCTGGGCGGCGCCGACGATGCCGACGATCGCGACCTGCTGCAGAATGAGCGTCATCGAGAAGGCGGAGAAGAATTTGCCGCCGAGAATGGCGCCGAAGCCTGCCAGGGACAGCACCAGGACGATCAGCGGCACGGCGGCCGGGCTCGAATGAAGGAAATGCTGGAGTTTCTGAAGCGGCGTCTTGTCATGCGTGTCGAAGGACGCCACCTCCGTCGAACTGTTGACCAGGACCTTTTCGAATTCCTGGGATGGTTGTGCGGCTGTATTTGGCTCGCCCATGGATACTCCTCCCGTAAACCCCGCTCCCAAGCAGGGTGCTCGCTGCAGGATGTGCGGACCGCCGATCATCGCGGCGAATTCCATGACTTTCCCGGTCACCTCGGCTCGGATAACCTCATCCGGATCACAATGGCGACCGCTTTCGAGAAGCCAGAGCGGAATACGGGTGGAAACGCGATCACGACTCTCCTCATCCCGCTCTAAAGGTTGCGCAGGTTCTGCGGCTTGTCAAAGACCATAGCGCTGCGCGGCTGTTCAGACGCGCAAATATCGCCGCAGCAGCTTCAACTGCTGCATGTCCTTCTTGGCTCCGCCAGAATTCAAGGAAACATGCAGCGCCGCTTACACGAAGGGCGGCCGGGGGCCGCCCTTCCCTGTCACGGTTGACGCCTGGGTCTTCAGCCCCAGCACTTCTCCAGACCTTCCTTGGTGTCGATCGACTCGACGCCGGAAACCGGCTTGTCGGTGACGAGCGAGACCCCCGTGTCGACGAAGTCTTTGCCCTCGGTCGGCTTCGGCTTTTCGCCCGTGTCGGCGAATTTCTTAATCGCCTCGATACCGAGCGCGGCCATCATCAACGGATATTGCTGCGAGGTCGCACCAATCACGCCTTCAGCAACGTTCTTGACACCCGGGCAACCGCCGTCGACGGAAACGATCAGCACGTCCTTCTCGCGGCCGAGCGCCTTCAGCGCCTCGTAGGCGCCGGCGGCAGCCGGCTCGTTGATCGTATGGACGACGTTGATGGTTGGATCCTTCTGCAGAAGGTTCTCCATCGCGGTGCGGCCACCTTCTTCATTGCCGTTGGTGACATCATGGCCGACGATGCGCGGATCATCCTCGTCGCCAATCTTATTCGGATCCTTGGGATCGATGCCGAAGCCGATCATGAAGCCCTGATCGCGCAGGACGTCGACCGTCGGCTGCGAGGGGGTCAGGTCGAGGAAGGCGACCCGCGCCTCTTTGGCGGCATCGCCAAGCGTCGCAACGGCCCATTGACCGATCAGCTTGCCTGCCAGCAGGTTGTCGGTCGCGAAGGTCGCGTCGGCGGCATCGAGCGGCTCGAGCGGGGTGTCGAGGGCGATGACCAGGACGCCGGCCTCGCGAGCCTTCTGTACGCTGGGCACGATGCCCTTGGTGTCGGACGCGGTGAGCAGGATGCCCTTGGCACCGTCGGCGATGCAAGTTTCGATCGCCGCGACCTGGCTTTCGGAATCACCGTCGACTTTGCCGGCATAGGACTTGAGCGTGATGCCAAGCTCCTGAGCCTTGGCGGTCGCGCCTTCCTTCATTTTCACGAAGAAGGGATTGGTATCGGTCTTGGTGATGAGGCAGGCGGAAACATCGGCCGCCTGCGACGGCGAAGCGAAGGCGACGCCAATAGCGAGCGCGCCGAATGCAGCAGAAAGAACAGTCTTCTTCATTAAACCCTCCCAAGGATGAACATGCCGGAGAAGCCGGCCTTCGGGCTTCGCCCCGCAGCATATTCCTCCGCTGCGGACCGCGCTTCCGGATGTAAATCAAGCACCAAACTTCCGGCCTGTCAATTAATAAATCAAATTGAATTATTATCCTGTTGTGGCATTCTGCGTGTAATTCGAGGCTTGCTCGAGCGGCCGATCACTCAATTTGCCGGCACAGCGGGAGTGGAGCTACGTGAGCTTCGAAATGTGCCAACGGGAGGAGACGGTGGCATGTCACTGACAGTGGATCCCCAGGCAGGATGGGCGCAGCCGGATGTCGTCGATCCGAGCGGCGGGGCAAACCAAACGCGCGTGCGCGCCTATAACGAGCGGCTGGTCATGTCGCTGGTCCGTCGCCACGGCAGCCTTTCCAAGGCCGAGATCGCACGCCGTTCGGGCCTTTCGGCGCAGACCGTGTCGGTGATCATGCGCGCACTCGAGGCTGACGGGCTGCTCGTGCGCGGCGCGCCCGTGCGCGGGCGCGTCGGCCAGCCTTCGATCCCCATGCGCCTCAATCCGGACGCGGTCTATTCCTTCGGAGTCAAGATCGGACGCCGCAGCGCCGATCTGGTGCTGATGGATTTCGTCGGGTCGATCCGGCTGCACCTGCACCAGATCCATACCTATCCGTTGCCCGAAGATCTCTTGAGCTTCATCGTCGAGGGTATCGACAAGCTCGAGCGGCAACTCGAGCCGGAAGCACGCAAGCGCATCGCCGGCGTCGGCATCGCAACACCGTTCGAGCTCTGGAACTGGGCGGAGGAAGTGGGCGCGCCGCGCGAGGAGATGGACAAGTGGCGCGATTTCGACCTGCAGGCCGCGATTTCCGCCCGGATGCCGTACTCCGTTTTCATTCAGAATGACGGCACCAGCGCCTGCGGCGCCGAACTCGCCTTTGGGGTCGGCGCCAGCTATCCCGATTTCGTCTATTTCTATATCGGCTCTTTCATCGGCGGTGGCGTCGTCATCAACTCGGCCCTCTTTTCCGGCCGTACCGGCACGGCGGGTGCCGTCGGGCCGCTGCCGGTTTCCGGCAAGGACGGCAAGACGACGCAATTGCTGAAGATCGCCTCCGTCTTCATGCTTGAAGAGCTCTTGCGCGAACGCGGCATGGACCCGAGGCCACTCTGGTATTCGGCGGACGACTGGATCGACTTCGGCGAGCCGCTGGAGATCTGGATCCAGGATTCGGCGGCGGCCCTTGCGCAGGCTGTGGTCTCGGCCGCCTCGATCATCGATTTCTCCGCCGCCGTCATCGACGGCGGCTTCCCCCCTTGGGTGAAGACTCGTCTGCTCTCGGCGACGCGCAAGGCGCTCACCGCTCTCGATCTCCAGGGGGTCACCGTTCCCGATCTCGTCGAGGGTGCGGTCGGAAGCCACGCGCGGGCGATCGGTGGCGCCAGCCTGCCGCTCTTTTCCCGCTACCTGCTCGATACCAATGTTCTCTTCAAGGAGCTCTGAGCCTTTCATGTCTAAATGGAACCAATTCTGTTGGCTCAAGCGGAGCGGAATGTTTGCTCGGCTGGCGCGTGTCGTAGCCAACGCAAACGGCCAAGCCAGCCGAGCAAGCAAACCGCCCGCTTCAGCCAACAGAATTGGTTCCATTTAGACATGAAAGGCTCTACCAAATGCTAAAAAGGATCGACCCCATCCTGAGCCCGGAACTGTTGTCCGCGCTAAGGTCGATGGGGCATGGCGACGAGATCGCGCTCGTCGACGGCAACTATCCGGGACAGGAGCACGCGCGCCGGCTCGTGCGGCTCGACGGGCATCACCTCATCCCCGTGCTCGATGCCATCCTGAGCGTACTGCCGATCGACGACTTCGTGCCCGAGGCGATCTTCCGCGCGACCGTCAAGCAGGACAAAGAGGCGCTGGACCCGGTACATCGGGATATCGTCGAGTGCTGCCGCAAGCACGAGCCGTCGCAGCCGGTCGTCCCCCTGGTCGGGGCAGATTTCTATCCGCGGGTAAAAGCCGCCCATACGGTGGTGCAGACGAGCGAGCCACGGCTCTACGGCAATGTCATTCTACGCAAGGGCGTAGTTTACCCTTTATAATGACGAAAACCCGCCGGGATCGCCGGCGGGTTTTCCAAGTGTTAGGATTCCGTCGCGTCAAGCGGTGGCGAGCGCCTTGCCGAAGCGGGCGTCAAGTGAGAATGCGCCCGGGCCGAAAGCGGCCAATACGAGGAAGGCGCCGGCAATGGTGACGTTCTTCATCATCATGATCTGGTTGAAAACCGTCAGCAGGCCGTTCGCGGCTTCCGGGAAATCCGGGATGTTGATGGCGCTGCCGTGGAAGACGAAGCCGGTGACCAGGCAGAAGGCGGCGAGCAGATAAGCGGCGATACGCGTCTGGAAGCCGACCAGGATCGCGAGACCCGCGGCCAATTCGAAGATGCCGGCAAGATAGGCAAGCAGGGTCGCCGCCGGCCATCCGGCATTGGTGATCATGCCGACCGTCCCCGACGGATCGCCGAGCTTGCTGAAGCCGGAGGTGATGAAAATTATCGAGAGAAGAATGCGTCCGACGAGAACGATGACATTCTGGGACATGCGCGAGGCTCCTGTTGAAAAGGTGTTTGGCGACAGAAGTACCAGTATTTCGAGATTCATCTAGCCGCCGCTGCGGAAACAGATTGTTCACCATTCGAAGACAGCTGCGGCCTATCGTCAACGCCATTCGGCGCTCCGCCACGCGGTTTTCTGTTGCATGAGGGGTCGGCAACATGAAGAATCGCCCCGCGTCGCCTGAGCGACGCACGGCGCTGCAGGGGTAGGTACGGGGAAATCTCATGGCCGAAGTCAACCGGAGTCCCGCCTTCTGGCGGTCCTTCCCGATATTCGAAGAATTCGATAAGGAGACTCTTTGCGAGCTAAGCGACATCGCCACCTACCGGAAGTGGCCCGCGGGAACCGTCATCTTTCAGCGCGGTGACGAAGGCAACTACATGATCGTCGTGGTTTCCGGACGGATCAAGCTGTCGCTGTTTACGCCGCAGGGGCGCGAACTGATGCTGCGGCAGCATGAGGCGGGGTCGCTTTTCGGCGAGATGGCGGTGCTCGACGATCAGCCGCGCTCGGCGGATGCGACCGCGGTCACGGCCGCCGAAGGCTATGTGATCGGCAAGAAGGATTTCCTGGCTCTTATCACGCAGAAGCCGAAGATCGCTGAAGCGGTGATCCGCTTCCTCTGCGCGCAACTGCGCGACACGACGGACCGGCTGGAGACCATCGCCCTCTACGATCTCAACGCGCGCGTGGCGCGCTTCTTCCTGGCGACCCTCAGGCAGATCCATGGGAATGAACTGCCGGGCAGCGCCAACCTTCGTTTGGCACTGAGCCAGACGGACATCGCCGCGATATTGGGGGCCAGCCGGCCGAAGGTGAACCGTGCTATCCTCTGGCTGGAGGAGAACGGCGCCATCAGACGCACGGACGGGATCATATCCTGCAATGTCGGGCGCCTCTTGAACATAGCCGATCCACCGGAGGACTAGCCCGATTTTGAGCCTGGCTCCTTGGCCGCGTTATCGCATCAGCCCGCTCCGGGGCGGGATCATCGCGAGCCTGGCGGCGGCGCTCATGCTTTATCTGTTTGCCGAGACCGTGTTCCGCACGCAGCGCGAACTCTTCTTCGATAGCCTGACCCAGCTGGTCTCTTCGCCTCGGTCATCGGAGATTGCCGTTGTCGACATCGACCGGAAAGCTTACGAGG
>JAPSJG010000189.1 GCA_031178305.1 Sinorhizobium sp. | reverse complement strand
TCAGGACCGGTCGAACTCGGCTATTACGACCGTGCCTACAAGCTTTTGCTGTTCCCGCTGCAGAACATCACGCAGCCGCTCTCCCGCGTGATGATCCCGCTGATGAGCCGCATCCAGGAGGACAAGGTGCGCTTCCGCGACGTCTATCTCCGCACCAACTGGCTGCTGGCCATGGTCACCATGCCCGCGATAGCGGCGCTCACCTTGGCGGCCGAGCCGGCCGTCGGCATCCTCTTCGGCGAAAAATGGCTGCCCGTCGCGCCGATCTTCGCCTGGCTCGGTGTCGCGAGCCTGATGCAGCCGGTCTCAAGCACCACCGGGTGGATTTTCATCTGTCAGGGCGAAACGAAGACGATGTTCCGCTGGGGCATCTATTCGTCGCTGACGACGGTGGCCGCTTTCATGGTCGGCCTGCAATGGGGTGCCGTCGGCGTCGCCGCCGCGTATGCAGTGAGCGGCTACATCCTGCGCCTTCCCGTGCTGGCATGGCTCCTGCAGCGGCTCGGGCCGGTCTCGGCAGGCGACTTCCTGCTGGTGCAGGGGCTCTTCCTTGGATCGGCGCTTGTTGCGTGGCTCGGTTATGGGCAACTGCCGGAAGCGCTGACCGACACCTCGGATATCGTCGCCCTCGCGTCAGCCATCTGCCTCAACTATGCTGCGGCGCTTGTCTTCGCCCTTGCCCTACGCCAGCCGCGCCAGGTCCTCATCGACGTCCTCAAACGAGGGCTGAGCGCCCTTCGCCATTAGATCACGATGATTTTAGGTCAGATCGACCTAAAATCATAAACGTGATCGATTCTAGGAAATTAGCGCGGGATGCGGGCGGAAAACCGCGCACATTTTTCCTCATCCCGCGCTGAGCCGTCGATCAGCGGGCGGATGAGATCCGCCGCCGACATGGCCGAGGCGTGCTCCTCGAGCACCGCCTTAAGGCTGACGGCGCGGTAATGATCCAGTTCGCCGGCGAAGCGGTCGAGCTTTCCGCGCGCTTCGTCCGGCGTCACCGTATCGATGTCGAGAAGCACGTCGGAGACGCCGACGCGCTTGGCAAGCTCCTTGGTCTTGAACTCGTAGGCGATCGGCAAGACCGGCGTTCCGACGCAAAGCGACATGATCATCATGTGCATCCGCGTCGCTACGACGAAATCGAATTCCTTGACCGTCGCCATCAACTGTTCCGGCGTGTGGAAGGACACGTCGACCGTGACGTGGCTTGCGATCTCAGGCGCGAGCCCCTCAACAATCGCCCTTGCCGTCTTCGAGTCGTCATGCGCATATTCCGGCACGCCCTGGCAGGTGGAAATGAAGGTAACCTGCTTGCCGTGATCGCGTACGAGCCGCGTTGCGATCTCGCGGACGGAATCGATATAGCGGCCCATACCGCCCTCGCCGTCCTTCACATAGTGCCAGTGCCGCACCGAAATGCCCACCCGGCCCGTCGGTGCCGGGCGTCCGACGATCGTGAGTGCCTTGACCCGCTCGACATCGGCGAGCGCGAAGACGGCATCGGCGACGACATGGCACTTTTTGGGATCGTCGACCAGGTCGAGTATGTGCTCGCGCGAGCGCTCATCACGCAGGAGGATCAGCGGGCTTCGCGCGAATACCGGCTGCAGCATCCGGCGATTATAGGGCTTGTCGAATGGCCCCAGCGACTGGGTGAAGAAGATCGGCCTCTTGCCCAGCATCTCGCCGACCTTGAACTCATTGATGCGTCGCTCGAGCGAGTAGTTCTCGACGAGGTAGGTGCCGCCGGTGGTGATCACCAGATCGGCGTCCCTGTAGAGCTCCAGGCTCTTCCGGTCGTCGTCGCTGAAGAAACGCCGGTCGAGATAATTGCCGCTGCCGACGTGGCGAAGGGCCCGGAAGACCGCCTGGTTATAGGCCTGCTTCAGCGCGTTCTTGACGGTGTTGTCGTCGTATTTGTACTTGAAGAATGATTCCGACGGCAGCTTTCGAAGTTCGATATCGGGGTATTGCTCCTTCGGATACAGGCGCGCCGCAACCCGCGGCTGACTGTCGAACACCACGAAATCTACCGTGCCGCCCCGGATAGACTTCAGGATATGCCGAATCGCGAGAAGGATCGCCGCATCGCCCGTGTTCAGGCAGACGGTGTTTTCGACTACAACTTTCATGCTTCGTCATCCCGTGTGAAAAGCCATTGAAGATATGGAGGGTAGCGCCGGCTGATTTGCCGCTTGGAAGCTATGTTCGGTCTTCGACGAACAATCAGCAATGCGTTCTGTCGTGAAGTTTTGGTGAATTCATGGCCGTGCCTTGGCAGTGGTTCTGAGGGCACGAAAGCGATACGGCAGGTTCAGAGGCGATTGCCTCGGCCGTACCTCCGGGGACAATGCCTCTGCCGTGCCGAAACCCTGCTCCGGCAACATTTCCGTTTAACCGTGAAACGCCTTACCGGCATCAGCCAAGCGGGTGCTTTCCATGGCACCGGTCACGATCTGCTGTTTATCCGCTTGCTCATGCGCCGATGTGGGGCCATGCTGAGCGTAGATCCGGCGGCACGCCAAACGAGAGGCCAAGATTGCAACGCCTTGATTTTGATCCCGCCAGTTGGCGGGGTCCTCGTGTTGTTCCCGCGCTGCAGCAGGACATCGCCTCGCGCGGCCCGACCTCGAAGTACTTGTCGTGCTGCCTTGCTGATAGTTCTTGCGGCGAGGAGGTTCGGCATGTCTATGCGCTATGCTTTCCATCCCTTACAACCGGGCGACCGGCCCCCCAACATCGTGTTTGACGCGGTCTCACGCGACGGGACGATCGCCCTTGATGAGTTTCGCGGTCGTAGCCCCTTGTTGATCGGTTTGTTTCGAGGCCTGCTTTGTCCGTTCTGCAGACGCCACGTCGCTGCGATGGCACAGCTAAACCCGACCCTCCGGGAAAACGGCATCAACTCTCTGGCAGTGGTAAACACCCCGGTTGAAAGAGCGAGACTTTATTTTCGTTACCATCCGATATCCGGTCTCCTTGCTGCATCCGATCCGGAGCGAGTTTCGCACCGTGCCTTCGGTCTGCCCCTCCTCGAGTTGACGGAGAACGAGACCGAGTGGCCAAACAAAGTCGGAATGGATGTAGTCATGACAATGAAGGTCGACCGGCCGGGGGAACTGCCCGAACCGATGAATCCAGCCGCCGCTGGCGACCTGCTCAACGAGAAGGATGGCTACGAGATCATGGAAGGCGATCAGCAGGTAAGAGTACCGGGCCACTTGCAGCTTGTCGGTCACTTCCTGCTCGATCGAGACGGTGTGGTGCGCTGGAGCTTCACCGAAGTGGAGGGGGAAGGCAGGAATATGTGCCGCGCGCTGAACCCCCAAGAATTGATCTCGGCGGCTGCCCAAGTCGGTTGTTGACAGCAGATAAACTTGCTCGGTACCGGGCGAAATGCGGCGTGCCGGCGTCAGGCGGCGCGCCATGCTCTACAGCGCCGCGCGTCTTATCAGACGCGCAAAGGTCGCTGTAGCACTTTGAATTGCTGCATGTCTTTGTCCTTAAATCGAGGTCGATTTAAGGAGACATGCAGTACTCTAAAGCTATCGGAACAGCGGCCGCAGTGCCGCTTGCGTCTCCCGGAGCAGCGGTAGGTAGCGCTGAACCAGCTCGGAGGCGGCGACATGGGCGGCCGGTGCGCCAATATTGAGTGCCGCGACCACCTGGCCGCGAGCGTTCATCAACGGCACCGCGATCGAGCAGAGCCCAAGTTCGAGTTCCTGGTCGATCACCGCATAGCCTTGCTCGCGGACTCGGTGAAGCTCCGCCATCAATTCCTCCGGATCGGTCTTCGTTCGCGGCGTATTGGCCTTCAACTCCGTGCGGGAGAGGATGTCGCGCGCTTGCGTCTCGGGCAGCGCGGCGAGCAGGACCCGGCCCATCGAGGCGCAATAGGCGGGAAGGCGGGAACCCGGCATCAAATTGATCGACATCACCCGTCGCTGCGAGGCGCGCGCCACATAAACCACTTCGGTGCCGTCGAGCACCGAGACTGAGGCGCTCTGGCCGGCCTTCTCCGAGAGCTGGTCGAGATGGGGCTGGACGATCGTCGGCAGGGGTGTCGCCGAGAGATAGGCATGGCCGAGCCGCAAGATCTTCGGCGTTAGCGTGAAGAACTTGCCGTCGTAATCCGCATAGCCGAGCTCGGAAAGAGTCAGCAGCGATCGCCGCACGGTGGCGCGGTCGAGTCCGGTGATCTTCGAGGCTTCGGTGATCGAGAGCCGCGGCTGTGCCTCGCCAAAGGCCTCGATGACCTTCAGGCCGCGTGCAAATCCGCTGACGAAATCCGTTTCCCGCATGGCTCCGCCCCTTCCTGATTTCCTGCTCGACTTTGTGCGTTATACGAACAAATGTCAATTATCGCACAAAGAAATTGACCGGCGGAAGAAACAGGCGCTTATTCCCGGCAGTTCAGCTGACGCGGGTGGGCTAGTGCCCCTCGAAACAGGTCCGGCAAATCAATGGAGGAGGTAAATGGCTCGCATCCAACCGCTTGCCGAAGCAGTGGCGGACAATGTTCGCGACGGCGACACTGTCGCCATGGAAGGTTTCACGCACCTGATCCCCTATGCGGCCGGCCACGAGGTAATCCGCCAGGGCCGGAAGGACCTGTTCCTCATCCGCATGACGCCGGACATCCTTTATGACCAGCTGATCGGCGTCGGCGCCGCCCGGGCCATGAAGTTCTCTTGGGGCGGCAATCCCGGCGTCGGCTCGCTTCACCGCTTCCGCGACGCGGTCGAGAACCAGTGGCCGCGGCCGCTTGAGGTCGAGGAACATTCGCATGCGGCAATGGCGAACGCCTACGAAGCGGGCGCGGCAAACCTGCCCTTTGCCATGCTGCGCGGCTATATCGGCGCCGACCTGCCGAAGGTGAACCCGAATATCAAAAGCGTCACCTGCCCCTTTACCGGCGAGACACTGGCCGCCGTGCCGGCGATCCGGCCGGACGTTACGATCATTCATGCGCAGCGCGCCGATCGTAAGGGCAACGTGCTGATCGAAGGCATCGTCGGCGTGCAGAAAGAGGCGGTGCTGGCCGCCAAGCGCTCGATCGTCACCGTCGAGGAGATCGTCGAGGAACTCGCCCCGCCCTCCCCCAATTCCGTGGTGCTGCCAAGCTGGGTAGTGACGGCGATAGCCCATGTGCCGGGCGGCGCCTTCCCCTCCTACGCACATGGTTATTATCCGCGCAACAACGCCTTTTACATCCGCTGGGACGAGATAGCCCGCGATCGGGAAAGCTTCACCGCCTGGATCAGGGAGAATGTACTCGACGCGAAGCCGGAAGACTTCGCCCGCCACGCCGCAAAGCACTCGGCCAAGGCTGCATAAGGAGGCGAGGATGACGGATTTCACCCCCAATGAAATGATGACGATCGCCGCCGCACGCGAGCTCTCCAACGACGACGTCTGCTTCGTCGGCATCGGTGCGCCTTCGGCCGCCTGCAATGTCGCGCGGCTGACGCATGCGCCGGAGATCACCCTGATCTATGAGAGCGGTACGGTTGGCACCAAGCCCGACGTGCTGCCGCTCTCGATTGGCGACGGCGAGCTCTGCGATACGGCGCTCTTCACCGTCTCGGTCCCGGAGATGTTCCGCTATTGGCTGCAGGGCGGCCGCATCACCACCGGTTTCCTCGGCGGCGCGCAGATCGACAAATTCGCCAACCTCAACACAACCGTCGTCGGTCCCTATGACCATCCGAAGGTCCGCCTGCCGGGTGGCGGCGGCGCGCCGGAGATCGCGTCCAATTGCGGCCGGATCTTCATCACCATGACGCTGACGAAGCGCGGCTTCGTCGAAAAGCTGCCCTTCGTCACCTCCATGGGTCACGGCGAAGGCGGCAACCACCGCGAACGTCTCGGGCTCACGACGAAGGGGCCGACGCGCGTCATCACCGATCTCTGCATCCTTGAACCCGACCCGGAGACGAAGGAACTGACCGTCGTCTCCATCCACCCCGGCGTCAGCCGCGACCGGATCGCCGAGAATTGCGGCTGGCCGATCAAATTCGCCGAAAGCGTCATCGAGACGCCCGCGCCGACGGAGACCGAACTTTCGGTGCTCCGCGATATCAACACCCGGACCAGGAAGGCCCATGAGGGCGCCGGCACGGGAAAGGAGGCCGCCTGATGCGCGAGGCCTTTATCTGCGACTATATCCGAACGCCAATCGGCCGCTTTGGCGGCTCGCTTGCTATGGTGCGCGCCGATGACCTCGGCGCCGTCCCGCTGAAGGCGCTGATGGAACGTAATGGCGCAGTCGACTGGGAGGCGGTCGACGATGTCATCTTCGGCTGCGCCAACCAGGCGGGCGAGGATAACCGCAATGTGGCGCGCATGTCGCTGCTGCTCGCCGGACTCCCTGTCTCCGTTTCCGGCACGACGATCAACCGGCTTTGCGGCTCCGGCATGGACGCGGTGATCGCCGCCGCCCGGGCGATCAAATCCGGCGAGGCGGAACTTATGATCGCCGGCGGCGTCGAATCCATGTCGCGGGCACCCTTTGTGCTGCCGAAGGCCGAGAGCGCCTTTTCCCGCCACGCGGAAATCCACGACACGACGATCGGCTGGCGTTTCATCAACCCTCTGATAAAGGCGCAGTATGGCGTAGACTCGATGCCGGAGACCGGCGAAAACATCGCCGAGGATTATCACGTCTCCCGCGAGGACCAGGACGCATTCGCGCTGAGGAGCCAGGCGAAAGCCGCCGCCGCGCAGGAGAACGGCCGCCTCGCCCGGGAAATCGTCGCCGTGGCGATTCCGCAGAAGAAAGGCGAGCCGGTCGTTGTCGAGAAGGACGAGCATCCGCGCGCCACGACGATGGAGGCACTCGCCAAGCTGAAGGCGCCGTTCCGCGAAGGCGGCACGGTCACCGCCGGCAATGCCTCCGGCGTCAATGACGGGGCGGCGGCACTGGTCATCGCTTCGGAAGAGGCTGCGAAAAAGTACGGCCTGACGCCGATCGCCCGCATTTTCGGCGGGGCGACCGCGGGTGTGCCGCCGCGCATCATGGGCATCGGCCCGGCGCCCGCTTCTCTGAAGCTGATGGCGCGGCTCGGCATGACAGAGGACCAGTTCGACGTCATCGAGTTGAACGAGGCCTTTGCGAGCCAGGGCCTGGCAGTGCTGCGCGAGCTCGGCATTGACGACGACGACCCCCGCGTCAACCGCAATGGCGGCGCGATCGCCCTCGGCCATCCGCTCGGCATGTCGGGCGCCCGCATCACCGGCACGGCGGCGCTGGAACTTGCCGCAACCGG
>JAPSJG010000188.1 GCA_031178305.1 Sinorhizobium sp. | reverse complement strand
GCGGATCAAATAGACGACCGCCGCCTCGGCGCTCGCCGCCAGGCTTTCGAGCTTCCGGTTGATGCGGGCGAAGGGGGCCTCGTCCGGCGCTGCGAGCGCCTCGCGAATGGCCGTGTCATCGGCGAGCACAAGCGGAAGCGCCCGCTGTCTTTCGACAACCGCTCTCAGCAGCGAAGCCTTGAGGCTCGCATCGATGCGGCCTTGTGCGGCGAGGGTTTCGAGCGCTTTCGTCCGCCCATATTGACCTGCGAGCAGGAAACCGGCCGCCATAAGGGCAAGGACCACGGCGGCGAATACGAGCCACACCCGCCGCGCGTAGCGGCGAAATGCGCTGAGGTCGTCGGCGGCCGGAGCTCCTTTGAACATGGCAGCATTGTGCATGTTTTCGCGCATTGCACCAGATAACTTGTGCGGATTTCCGCACAGGCTTGCAGGGTGCACTTTGCCTTTCGGAAAAAAGCAGAGCCTTTTCAATTCCTTACGACCTTCGTGCGTATTTGGCACGCCGGTTGCTCAATAGCTCCACAAGGCAGCAGCGGCTGTCGATCTTCAAGCGGCCCGGGAGGCCCGGCGTGTTGTCGGACTGGGCAATCGATGTGGAGGATATTGTCATGATCATCGAGCATTCCGCGGAAATCCGCGGCAAGACACCCTTTTATCGCCATCTCTATGTCCAGGTGCTGGGCGCGATCGTCGCGGGCATCCTGCTCGGGCATTTCTACCCGGATATCGGAACGGAGTTGAAGCCGCTCGGCGATGCCTTCATCAGGCTCGTGAAGATGATCATCGCGCCGGTCATTTTCCTGACAGTGGCAACCGGCATTGCCGGCATGACCGATCTTGCCAAGGTCGGACGCGTCGCCGGCAAGGCGATGATCTACTTTCTCACCTTCTCGACGCTGGCGCTCGTCGTCGGCCTCGTGGTCGCCAATTTCGTGCAGCCGGGCGCCGGCATGCATATCGACCCTGCCTCGCTCGATGCGAAGGCGGTGACCACCTATGCCGAGAAAGCGCATGAGCAGTCGATCACCGGTTTCCTGATGAACATCATCCCGACGACTCTCGTCGGCGCCTTCGCCGAAGGCGACATCCTGCAGGTGCTGTTCATTTCCGTGCTCTTCGGCCTTTCGCTTGCGATGGTCGGCAAGAAGGCGGAGCCGGTCGTAGACTTCCTGCAGGCTCTGACCTTGCCGATCTTCCGACTGGTTGCAATCCTGATGAAGGCCGCCCCGATCGGTGCCTTCGGCGCTATGGCCTTCACCATCGGCAAGTACGGCGTCGCCTCGATCGCCAACCTCGCCATGCTGATCGGCACCTTCTACCTGACCTCGTTCCTGTTCGTGTTCCTCGTGCTCGGCGCGGTCGCCCGCTACAACGGCTTCTCGATCGTCTCGCTCATCCGCTACATCAAGGAGGAGCTGCTGCTGGTTCTCGGCACGTCCTCCTCTGAAGCAGCACTTCCGGGCCTGATGAACAAGATGGAGAAGGCAGGCTGCAAGCGCTCCGTCGTCGGCCTCGTCATCCCGACCGGCTATTCCTTCAACCTCGACGGGACCAACATCTACATGACGCTTGCGGCACTCTTCATCGCCCAGGCGACCGACACGCCGCTCTCCTTCGGCGACCAGATCCTGCTCTTGCTCGTCGCCATGCTGAGCTCGAAGGGCGCGGCCGGAATCACCGGCGCCGGCTTTATCACGCTCGCCGCGACCCTCTCCGTCGTACCGGCCGTTCCGGTCGCCGGCATGGCGCTGATCCTCGGCATCGATCGTTTCATGTCCGAGTGCCGCGCAATTACCAATTTTATCGGTAATGCAGTTGCGACGCTGGTGGTGGCGAAGTGGGAAGGCGAGCTCGATCAGTCGCAGCTTGCGAGCGTCCTCGCAGGCGAGGCGCCGGTCGAGGTCATTCCGGCGGTCGTCCAACCAGCGGAGTAATGCCTCCCAGGGCTCGCACGAAAAGTGCGGTTTGGCGCGGTCTGGTTTTCCAGGCCGCGCTCTTTTTTGCCGCAAATGCTCACGGCGTAACGAGAGTTGCGCTGATGTGGACGGCGCAACCGCTAGCCGCGTGGGGCGGGCATCCGCATGCCCAAACGTCCACGCCACTGGATCAGATGCCGTGCAGCACCTGCGTCGCCTTGACGGCGGCGGAAGCCCGGTTTTCGACGCCGAGCTTCACATAGATCTGTTCGAGATGCTTGGTGACGGTGCGGGCGCTCAAACCCAGGATCTCGCCGATATCGCGGTTGGATTTGCCCTTGGCGATCCAGAGCAGCACTTCCGACTCGCGCTGGGTGAGAAGGAAATGCTGGCGCAGCATCTCGTCGTCGCTCATGCCGTTTTCGGCCGTCAGCCGGAAGAGATACTCATTGGCGCCGATCGCGCCGAGATAGGAAATCTGCAGACCCGTCCGGCCCGCCTGATGCAGCGTGAAGCTGGTCTGCCTCTCGCCCCTCTGTTTTTCGCCGCCCCGCCCTTCGCGTTCCCGCATCCAGGCGGCAATGCGTCCGGTCACGACCGCAAGGCCGTCGTCGCTGCCGGTTGCGGCGTTGACGAGGCGCGTCGCCTGCGGCGTCGACCAGCGCACGGTGCCGTCGCCGCGCACCGCAAGCAGATGCCGGCCGGCGGCATCGAGCGCGACGCGGGCGCTCTGGGCGGAGCGCGCATTCGAGAGATGGACCCGTATGCGGGCGCGCAGCTCGTCGATGTTGATGGGCTTAGTCAGATAGTCGACGCCGCCGGCTTCGAGGGCACGCACCACGTGCTCCGTCTCCGTGAGCCCGGTCATGAAGACTACGGGAACCTGGGCGACCGAGGCATTCGCCTTCAGCCGAGTGCAGGTCTCGAAACCGTCCATACCAGGCATCACCGCGTCGAGCAGGATGATATCGGGCGTGATACGGTCGGCGATGTTGAGCGCCGCACTGCCGGAGGTGGCGATCAGCACAGAAAAGCCAGACTGCTCCAGAGCCTCGGTCAAAAAGCCGAGCGCCTCGGGAGAATCGTCGACAAGCAGCACGATGTCGCGGGGGGTCGCCTCAGCCACGGGTTTCCGCCTCCTCGGCGAGCAGCCTCTTCAGGAAGGCATCGTAGTTGGTGAGGTCGAAGGCCTCAACGAACTGACGCACCGCTTCGGCAAACGGCTGGTTCTCCGGGTTCAGGGCAATCTCCGTCAGTTTCGCTTCAATGCCCCTCACGTAGCCGATTTCGCCGAGCTGGATCAATTCCTGCACATGATGGTCGCCGGGGCTCTTCACGATACTTGACCGGCGACTGGCTGCGGCATCCTTCGCGTCGCCCTCGTACATCCACTCGAGCTTGAGTTGGATCGCCAGCTTGTCGGTGAGCTGGCGCACGCCGAAGGGCTTGGCGAGTGTGTCGTTATGTCCGCCGACGCCCGCAGCCGAGCCGTCGCCGATATTGGCCGAAAGCATGATCACCGGGGCCGTCTGCCCTGCTTCGCGAAGCCTGGCCACCAGCTCCCAGCCGTTCATGCCGGGCATGGAGATGTCGATCAGGAACAGATCCGGCTTCGTCGATTGAATGAGTAGCAGGCACTCGGCGCCGCTTGCCGCCATAAGCACGGTGAAGTCAAGCGGTGCGAGAACCTCGCGCATCAGGTCGCGATGGTCTTCGTTGTCATCGACGACGAGGATGGTGCGGCGCGGCCCCTTGTAGGACCTGATCTTGCGCACCGGATTCTTGAGTGCCGCCGGCCGATCGACGGCCGAAAGCATCAGCCGGACCTTGAAGGCCGTGCCCTTGTCCTTCTCGCTGGTCACGGAGATCTCGCCGCCGAGCGTCTGGGTCAAGAGGCGGGTGATCGTCAATCCGAGGCCGAGCCCCGGCATGCGATGTTCCGCGTCGCCGCGCTGGAAGGGCTCGAAGATCCGCGGCAGGTCCTTCTCGCTGATGCCGCGTCCGCTGTCCTCTATGGTGAAGCTCGCCACCTGGCTGCGGTAGGCGACATCGAAGCGGATGCGACCATGCTCGGTGAATTTCAGCGCATTGGAAAGCAGGTTGACGAGAATCTGCCTCAGCCGCTTCTCGTCGGTCCGCACATATTGCGGCAGCGAGCTCGCGCGACTGTGCTCAAAGGCGATGCCCTTGGCCTGGGCCTGCGGGCGGAACATGTCGACGATCTGGTCGAGGAAATCGTGGATGTTGATTTCGTTCGAATAGACCTGCAGCTTGCCGGCCTCGATCTTCGAGATGTCGAGCAGACCGTCGATCAGCCCGGAGAGGTGATCGGCGCTGCGCCTGATCGCCTTGATTGCCCCCTGGCGTGACTGCGGGATCGTCTCGTCGCGCTCGAGGATCTGCGCATAGCCGAGCACGGCGTTGAGTGGCGTCCGCAATTCATGACTCAGGCCGACGACATAGCGGCTCTTGGCGCGGTTTGCCGCCTCCGCCGCCTCCTTGGCGTTCTGCAGGGCCGCGTCGGTCTTCTTGTGCGCGGCGATCTCTTTGAGGAGCAAGGTGTTCTGACGCGAGGATTCTTCTTCGGCGACCACGCGGCTGTCGTGCGCCAGCACGTAGAACCAGGAGACGACACCTGCAACGATCGCGAACACGAAGAAGACGATGGCGATCGTCCTCTCGACGACTGCGGCGGTCTCGGGTGAGGCGGCGGTCGTCTGGTGGGCGATCATCGCCAGGATGATGCCGATGCCGGTGATCGAAAGGACCGCCGAGATCGCATAGCGGCCAAGCCGGGTCGAGAGCCTGGCGACGATCGTTCCCGGCAGCAGGGTCTTCGCCACCGTGACGATCTGCGCGTTCAGCCGCGCCTTCGGCTTGCACATGTCATGGCAGCGGCTGTCGAGCGAGCAACAGAGCGAGCAGATCGGCGCCGCATAGGCCGGGCACCAGGCCATGTCCTCCGGCTCGAAAGGGTGCTCGCAGATCGAGCAGGCGATCTCGCTTTCGCGAAACCAGCTCTTGCGCGGCTTGCGAGCAAGATAGAATTTTCCGTCCGTCCACCAGGCGATGAGCGGCGAAGCGACGAACGCGGTGGCGAGCGCGATATAGGGCGCGAGCGAGGCGGCGGTCGCTCCCATCGCGCCGAAGTGCGCGACAAGCGCGAGAAGCGCCGAGATTCCCATCGCACCGAGGCCGACCGGATTGATATCGTAGAGATGGGCGCGCTTGAACTCGATGCCGGGCGGCGCAAGGCCGAGCGGCTTGTTGACGAAGAGATCGGCCGAGATGGTGCAGAGCCAGGCCATTGCGATGATCGAGAATATGCCGAGCGTCTCCTCGAGCAGCCGATAGATGCCGAGCTCCATCAGGAGGAGCGCGATCGCCACGTTGAAGACCAGCCAGATGACGCGGCCAGGATGGCTGTGGGTCAATCGCGAGAAGAAGTTCGACCAGGCGAGCGACCCGGCATAAGCGTTCATCACGTTGATCTTCAGCTGCGAAATGACGACGAAGGCTACCATCAGCAGGAGCGCCGCGGTCTCCGACGGGAGGATATAACCGAAAGCAGTGTAGTACATCTGCGCCGGATCGGCGGCCCTGGTCGATGGAACGCCTGCACTCAGCGCCAGCACGACCAGGAAGGAACCGGCAAACAGCTTCGGCGCGCCGACGAGCACCCAGCCGGAGCCGGCCAGGAAAACGGCGATGCGGTGACGGAGCTTCCGCTGGCCGTCCGACGGCAGGAAGCGCAGGAAGTCCACCTGCTCGCCGATCTGCGCCATCAGCGCGAAGATGACTGCTGAAGCCGCGCCGAATTCGACCAGACCGAAGGGGGCGATCGTCCCGGGCGGGCCCGAGGCGTGGTGGATGCCGGCATAGGAGAGCCACAGCCCCACTTTCTCCCAATCGGCCAACGCGATGAAGGCGAAGGGCAGGATGTTGAGCACGATCCAGAAAGGCTGCGTGACAAGCTGGAACTTGCTGATCAGCCGGACGCCGTGGGTTACCAGCGGGATCACCATGACGGCGCTGACGATGTAGCCGATCCAGAGCGGTATGCCGAGCGCCAGTTCCAGCGCTCCGGACATGATGGACGCCTCGATCGCGAAGAGAATGAAGGTGAAGCTCGCATAGATCAGCGACGTGATCGTCGAGCCGAGATAGCCGAAGCTCGCGCCGCGGGTCAGTAGGTCGATATCGACGCCATGGCGGATGGCATAGCGGCTGATCGGCAGGCCGACGAGAAGGATCATCAGGCTTGCAATGAGGATTGCGACGACCGCATTGGTCGTGCCGTAGGACATGGTAATGGCGCCGCCGATCGCCTCCAGCGCCAGAAAGGAGATGGCGCCGATCGCCGTTTGCGAGATGCGCTCTGAGGAGAAACGTCGCGCGCTCTTGGCGGTGAAACGCAGCGCATAGTCCTCGAGCGTCTGATTGGCGACCCAGCGGTTATATTCTCGTCGAACGGGAATGATACGCTGGCGTGCCGCCATGGTGCCTCGTTTGTCTCGCTTTGCCGTCCCTTGGTAACACAGTCGGGCAACGGACGAAATTGCTGCATTGCAGAAATGCATCTGTCAAAGAGCCGGACCCGGCCGAGACGCCGGAACCTAATCGGCATTCCATGGTTGATCCCCGCAACCGATGGCTCAAGGAGGCTCCTATGGCGACGAATATCAAGGTCGGGAAGACGGCCAAAAGCTCAAAAGGCGAGCATGGCGGCAACCGCGCGGGCGATCAGGCGAAAAGGGACGACAAGCCCAAGAAAAGCAGCCAGGCCGCGGGCAAGGATCCCCGTCGTGGCAGCAAGTGAAGCGACCTCCGGGCAAATGTCTGCTCTTTCGTCGTCGTCAAAATCGCTGGCGGCGATCGATCATAGGCTCGCGTCACCGACAGATTTCGAGGGTGCAATCCCATGGAAACCGATCGGCGCATCCTGATCTTGAATGGCGGCTCCTCCAGTCTCAAGTTTGCTGTCTGCGATGGCGCCTGTCGCGGCACCTGGACACTTCGCGGTCAGTTCGATCGCCTTTCCACGCCCCGGGCATCCTTTGTCGTCAGGCAAAATGAGGAGAGCCGGAGCGACATTGGTGCGCTGGATCACGCTGCGGCGACTGGCTTTCTGCTCAATTGGCTCGACGAGCGCCTAGGCCTCCCATCGGTCGCGGCCGTCGGGCATCGCATCGTTCATGGTGGTTCGCAATATCAAACGCCACGGCTGATCGACGCGGCTATGATTGCGGACCTGCGTCGGCTTTCCCGCTTCGCGCCCAGGCATCTGCCGACCGAAATCGATGTCATTTCCGTCTGCAGAGAGCGCATGGATGCCGTGCCCCAGGTCGCCTGCTTCGATACGGCCTTCC
>JAPSJG010000187.1 GCA_031178305.1 Sinorhizobium sp. | reverse complement strand
TCTTATCGAGGCGGCACGTCTGATGAAATCTGAGAACCAATCCGTGTCAGCCGCTGCAGTCTCGGTTGGATACGAAAGCCCAACCCAGTTCAGTCGCGAATTCTCGCGGATGTTTGGACTGTCACCCCGCGAACATCGATCCTCTATCTCAATCGCTCATGGCGCTTCCGCACGCCCAGCTGCGCCTGCCCACATGGGTGGGCAGGCAGATCTCTCGGTGTGATCGAGCACCACACTCAGCTTTGCAGCTGACCAAACGGGATTTGTCGAGGCCGCTGTCCTGTCAGAGCAAAGATAGCATTCGCTACGGCGGCGCCAGTCATAGGCACGCCGATCTCGCCCGCGCCCGAGGGAGCTGCGCCGGATTCGATGATCTGCACTTCGATCTCCGGTATGTCGCCAATCCGCAGGGGCTCGTAGTCATAGTAGTTGCTTTGCTGAACTTCGCCAGCCGCGATTGTGATCCGCTCTTGCAAATGACCTGAAAGGCCAAAGATGATGCCGCCCTCGACCTGCCCCACAAGGTTCTTCGGGTGGATCGCAACGCCAGGATCGACCGCGGCCCAGAAGCGATGCACGCGAACTCGTCCTGTCTGGCCGTCGACCGAGACTTCGGCAACGCCGGCCGCCCGGGTGTCCTTGTAGCCCGCGAACGACAGGCCATGTGCTCGGCCTTGCGGTGGCGTGCCGAACTTCGACATGGCGACGACGGCATCAAGCACACGCATCCCGCGTTCGCTGTTCTTCAACAGGCGGCGCCGAAAACTCACGGGATCAGCCTTCGCCGCCGCCGCTAGCTCGTCAACGAAGCACTCCCTCGCGAACATGTTCGGACCCCAGCCGATACCGCGCCACGCCGCGACGCGAGCGCGGCGATCGGCAATGACGTGTTCGGCAAGGAAATGCGGTATCGCGTAATCCGTGCTTTCAGTGCCTTCCATAACCAGGAAGTCCCGGTTGTTTGCCTTCAGCCAATTGTCCGGCATGGAGAATTGCAGAATTGAAGCGCTGACAACGCGATGGCGCCACGCCCTCACATTGCCATTGCCATCGAGGGCCGCTTCGAGCCGATGGGCCGTGGCAGGACGGAACCAGCCATTCTTGACGTCGTCCTCTCTGGTCCACATCAGCTTGACGGGCCGCTTGAGCTGTTTCGAGAGCAGGAGTGCGTCGCGCAGCAGATCCCGTGCAAAGAAGGTGCGGCGGCCAAATCCGCCACCCATCTGCATGGCATGAAATCGGATGCGGTCAGGCGTCGTTTGCAGCACGCCCGCCGCGATCCCGATGGAAACGGTCTGGCTTTGCGTGCCAAGCCACACCTCTGCGCCCTTGCCGTCCTCATCGACGGAGGCAACCGCCGCGAGCGGCTCCATCTGCGCATGATAGACATATTCGGTGCTGTATTCGGCGCTGATGACGCGGTCGCTTGAACCCAGTGCGGCGCGAGCATCGCCGCGGGTTTCCCATGCGAAGGCTTCGCACGCAGGATCCGCCGCAGCGGCTGCGAGCTCTTTCAGTTCAGCGGCGCTGTCAGTCGATCGAAACGGCGACGTGCGGCTCCATTCCACCGTCAGAAGCTCGCGGGCGGCGAGCGCCGCTTCCCAAGTCTCAGCCACCACAGCGACGGCATTGCGCAACGGGATGATGTCAACCACGCCTGGAACTGCCCGCGCTTCACGGTCCGCCGTGACGGTCGGTGTCTCGCCCTCGACCGGCGCGAGCAGTTCGGCGGCATAAACCATCCCTGGCAGGCGCACATCGATCGAATAGGTGATTGCTCCGCGTGTCTTCTCGGGAATGTCGAGGCGTTCCACATCGCTGCCAATCAGGCGCCATTGCTCACGCGGCTTCAGGTCGGCGTCGGTTATCGCTGGAACGTCGGTGACGAGACGGGGGAGAGCCACGACCTCACCGAAACTCATCCGGTGTCCGCTTGGGCCGTGTACGACGACGCCCGGCTCCGAGGTCACTTCCCCATCAGGAACTTGCCATTCCGCCGCGGCGGAATGGATGAGGACGCGGCGGGCCGTTGCGCCGGCACGGCGCATCGTGTCGTAGTACCCCGCAATGGAGAGACTTCCAGCCGTATAAAGAATGTTGTTGATCAGCGGATTGCCGTATGTAGCGGGGGCTCCCTGATCGACTTGCTGGGCGTCGACCATCGACCAGTCGGCATCCAGTTCCTCGGCTAGGACCATTGGTAGTGAGGTAGAAACTCCCTGGCCCATTTCGCCAGAGGCGTAGCGGATCGCCACGCGGCCATTGCTGGAAATGGTGACCCACGCATTGATCTCGGAGCGGCTGAGGTCCTGAGCCTCGGCCGGATCCCGGAACACAGAGACCAGCCCGCCACCGAGGACGGCGAAGCTCAAAGCGCCGGACGTAGCGAGAAAAGCCCGGCGGGAAAGTTTTGGTTTATTGAGCGTCATCGTCAGCCCTCCTGCGCCGCACGTTCGATCGCCCGCACGATGCGCGGATAGGTGCCGCACCGGCAGAGGTTTGGAGCCATGCCGTCGATGATCTCCTCGCGCGACGGCCTTGGCGTCGTCGCAAGCAGCGCGGCGGCGCGCATGATCTGCCCGGACTGGCAATAGCCGCATTGCGGCGCTTGCTCCGCGATCCACGCTCTCTGCAGAGGATGCTCGCCATTGGGCGAAAGACCCTCAATGGTCGTGATCTCGTGTCCTACGGCCGCTTCAAGCGCCAATTGACACGCGAAGGTTGCCTCGCCGTCGACATGAATGGTGCAGGCCCCGCACGAGCCTACGCCGCAGCCGAATTTTGTTCCGGTGAGGCCGAGATGTTCCCGCAGCACCCACAGGAGGGGCGTTTGCGGATTTGCGTCGGTCTCGACAGTTCTTCCGTTCACCAAAAGGCTTGCCATCGGTGCATCCTCCTTGAGTTCGCATTTCGCTACCGCACCCGGTCGACGCCGAAGCGCGATGGATCAGGGGGACCGCACTCAGCGCGCGGTCAAAAAATCGACCAGCGCTCGCCGCTGCGCCTCGTTTGTCACTCTGAGGGTCATCGTCGTTCCGGGAACGAGCTGGCGCGGGTTGGCGAGGAAGCGAGCCAAGGTGTCCGCATTCCACACCACCTTCGAATCACGCAGCGCCGGCGAATACCGGACGCCCTCAACGCTGCCGGCCATTCGCCCATTGACCCCGGCAAGCGACGGCCCCGTCCGGTTCTGCCCGGCTTCAACCGAATGACAGCTTCCGCAGCGTTGACGGAACAGGCGTGCGCCGTCGGTCTCCTGGGCTTGGCTTTCGGAGGCGAGCACTATGGAGATTGAGAATGCAGCGAGTGCGGCGCGCCGTAGAATTCGCGAGCGGAGGTGGGGCTGACTGCGACGCTCAGACTTGGCGTTCGAACCGGCGAGCGGGCGCACCCCGCTGCCGCCGAGAGTATTGCGAAATATACTTCCTGTGACCTTCATAGCAACTCCCACGAAACCATTCAGGAGTCATAGCTCGACGCAATCTGGTCTGCCTGCCTCATTCTTCAGAAGATGTGCCTAATCCTCCAGGAATGGGCCCCTGCCGTCTTGCCATTGCGGCGAAACCTCTCTATCGGCTTGCCTTTTTCTGGTCTAAATCGGGCGCGTTCTTGCCGGAATAGCGGCCTGGCTGTTGTGGCAACGCAAGATTTTGCGATGGCGATCTGCGAAGCGTTCGGGCGCGAGCATCACCCGATCGAGCTCGGCTGCACGTCGGGCTGAACCATCTACGAGAGGAGGCGGTGCAACGTGTCCGGCCAAGCAGTTGCAATTGTCATTCACGAAGGGGTCCAAGCGCTGGATGTGGCGGGGCCTGTGGACGTGTTTACTGAAGCGAACAGCTACCTCGATGCCTCTGATCAATATGAGACCGTCCTTGTCGCCGCCGGCCGCAATGCTCTGCGCGCCTCGAATGGAATGCGATTGTTGGGCGACGTGACTTTCGAGGAGGCGAGCGGTGGCTTCGACGTCATCCTCGTCGCCGGTGGCCCGGCGCTACCTGTCGCGGCGCCGGATCCGCGTTTGGTTGAATGGGTCAGAGGAGCGCCGTGGCGCTCGAGTGTTTACGGCTCGATCTGCACCGGAGCGTTCGTTCTCGGCCATGCTGGCCTGCTCGACGGGCGGCGGGTCACGACCCATTGGCAGGATGCGCAGGCCCTGGCGGCGAAGTTCCCCAAAGCGAAGGTGGAACCGGATTTGATCTACGTCCGTGATGGGCGCCTCATCACTTCCGCTGGGGTGACGGCAGGAATTGACCTGGCCCTGGCCTTGGTCGGGCAGCGGCATGGCGCGGAGGTCGCGCTCAAGGTCGCCAAGCGACTCGTCGTGGTCGCCCAACGTCAAGGGGGGCAGTCGCAGTTCAGTCCCTACCTAAGTGCGCCTGCCGATCCGGCCTCTCCGATTGCGCGGGTCCAGGATCACGTGATGGCCAACATCGGAGACCGTCACACGCTGCAGTCTCTTGCTGAAGCGGCAAGGATGAGCACCCGGAATTTTACTCGGCATTTCGTCCAGGAAACCGGTATGACGCCGCACGAATTCATCGAGCGTGCTCGTGTCGATGCGGCGCGCATGAAGCTGGAGGGAAGCGACCTGCCGTTGAAGGCGGTGGCCTACGACTGCGGCTTCGGCTCGGCGGACCGTATGCGCATCGTATTCACCGCGCGTCTTGGCGTAACGCCGGCGCAGTATCGGGCAAGTTTTCGCAAGCCGGAATCAGTTAGCGTCGGGTACCCGCCGACGGACCGGACACATCGTGCGCAACGCGGGCGAAGAGCGAAGATAATTGCAAAGCAGCTCGCCTCGCGAGGCTGAAAAGCTGCGGTTGGCATGAAACGTCGTGCGGCTGGCCAGATACGCAGGATCACCGTCATTGCCCAGGAGCGGTGCACTGCGCGAGATATCGCGAGGTTCAACGCAGTGAAGTCCTCGGGAGAAATGATCCGTGCGTCCGCCCTTACCCCCGTTCACCGAAACAACCGCTATCGAGAAGGTCCGGCTGGCTGAAGACGCCTGGAACGGCCGCGATCCGGCCAAGGTAGCGCTTGCATACACCCCTGACAGTCAATGGCGTAACCGCGCCGAGTTCATCAATGGTCGCGCTGAGATCGAGGCGTTTCTGACGCGCAAATGGGCGCGAGAGCTCGACTATCGGCTGGTGAAGGAGCTGTGGGCATTCACAGGCAATCGCATCGCCGTGCGCTTCGCCTA
Organism: Sinorhizobium sp.; assembly: GCA_031178305.1. Lineage (GTDB taxonomy): Bacteria > Pseudomonadota > Alphaproteobacteria > Rhizobiales > Rhizobiaceae > Sinorhizobium. The sequence goes on along the minus strand of JAPSJG010000187.1, from coordinate 2,104 downwards.
TGAGTTTCATGACGACAGCGGCACCTGGTTCCGGGCCTACGGCAATGAGAACTGGGAATTCGACGACGAGGGCCTGATGGGCCATCGCATCGCCAGGATCAACGAACATCCCATCCAGCAAAGCGATCGGAAGCTCCTGTGGCCGCTCGGCCGCCGGCCCGATGACCATCCGGGGCTCTCCGACCTCGGCTTCTGATCGAGAGCACGCCAGCCCGCCATTCACAACGAAAGGAAAACAATCGATGAGCGACACGCGACCTCCCATGACACACGCGACCGGCGCGCCGGTGGCCGATAATCTGAACATCATGACTGCCGGCGCGCGCGGACCGGCGCTGCTCCAGGATGTCTGGCTGATCGAGAAATTGGCCCACTTCGATCGCGAGGTGATCCCGGAGCGGCGGATGCATGCGAAAGGGTGGGGCGCTTACGGCACCTTCACCGTCACACACGACATCACCCGCTACACCAAGGCGAAGATCTTTTCGGAGATCGGCAAGCAGACGCCGATGTTCGCGCGTTTCTCGACGGTCGCCGGCGAGCGCGGGGCCGCCGACGCGGAGCGCGATATTCGCGGGTTTGCTCTCAAATTCTATACCGAAGAAGGCAACTGGGACCTGGTCGGCAACAATACGCCCGTGTTCTTCTTCCGGGATCCCTTGCGTTTCCCCGATTTGAACCACGCGATCAAGCGGGACCCGCGCACCGGACTGCGCTCGGTCGACAGCAACTGGGATTTTTGGTCGCTGCTCCCCGAGGCGTTGCACCAAGTGACCATCGTGATGTCCGACCGCGGCATCCCGAAGAGCTTCCGCCATATGCATGGCTTTGGCAGCCACACCTTCTCGATGGTCAACGCTGCCAATGAGCGGGTCTGGGTCAAGTTCCACTTCCGCACCCAGCAGGGCATCGAGAATCTTTCCGATGAGGAAGCGGCCGCGCTGGTCGCGAACGATCGCGAGACGCACGGCCGGGACCTGCTCGATGCGATCGAACGTGGCGATTTCCCGCGCTGGACGCTGTTCATCCAGGTGATGACCGACGAGCAGGCCAAGGCCCACAAGCACAATCCCTTCGATCTCACCAAGGTCTGGCCGAAGGCGGACTATCCTCTGATCGAGGTCGGCGTGATGGAGCTCAACCGCTATCCCGACAACTATTTCGCCGAGGTCGAGCAGGCTTCGTTTTCACCGGCTCACGTCGTTCCGGGCATCGGGTTTTCGCCTGACCGAATGCTGCAGGCACGCCTGTTCTCCTACGGAGACGCGGCCCGGTATCGGTTGGGCGTCAATCACCACCTCATTCCGGTCAACGCGCCGAAGTGCCCGTTCCACAGCTACCATCGCGACGGCGCGATGCGCACCGACGGCAATCTGGGCGGCACGCCGAGCTACTGGCCGAACAGCAAGGGCGCATGGATCGATCGCGATCCCCAGCTTGCCGAGCCGCCGCTCGAATGGGTGGGTGCCGCGGCGCACTGGGACCACCGTGTCGATGACGATCACTATGAGCAGCCCGGCATCCTGTTCCGCAAGATGACACCGGCGCAGCAGCAGCTTCTCTTCGAGAACACCGCCCGCGCCATGGGCGACGCGCGAATCGAGGTGAAGCAGCGCCACATCGCCAACTGCGCCAAGGCCGACCCGGTTTACGGTGCCGGGGTGGCGAAGGCTCTGGGGCTGACCTTCACAGCCGAGGCGGCCGAGTAATCGGTCGCTCCACCACACCACCATCACCCGCAAGACCTTCGCGTGGCTGCTCACGCGGCGCCGGAGGCTTGCCCCGTCAAGGAGACCATTTCCATGTCACAGATCATTGCCGGCATTCGCGTGCCTGACAGCAACATCGCGCGCGCCGCTACTCAGCTCGTTCGCGACACAGAAGACGACCTGCTCTACAACCATAGCCGCCGTGTGTTCTTCTGGGGTGCGCTGACGGGTGAACGCAAGGGTTTGAAGTACGATCCGGAGCTTCTGTACCTCGGCGCCATGTTCCACGACATGGGCCTCACCGAGAAGTATTCGAGCCCCGACCTGCGGTTTGAGGTCGACGGCGCCAACGCCGCGCGCGACTTCATGAAGAGCTACGGCGTCCCCGAGCGCGA
>JAPSJG010000186.1 GCA_031178305.1 Sinorhizobium sp. | reverse complement strand
TGAACACCGTCGGCACGCCCAGCCCCTGGATCAGGCGTATATCGGCTTCGGTAAGCTCCGTGCCGAGTGCAATGACGCCGCTGATCGGGGCACCGGCCAGCGATTCGGCGACCGAGCTGATCGGTTGCCCCTCGAAACTGACGACCTCCAGCGTATAGTTTCGGCGCGTGGCCTCCGCCGACATGCCGTCGATGTAGTCGGAGATGAAGACGCTGTGGTCGCGATTGACCGTATGGCCGTGTTTCGCAATCTTCAGGAACCGTAAAGTTTCCCCAGGCTCGAAACTGCTCTTGGTCGCACGTGGCACGTATTTCAGGTTGGCGACCGCCTCGAGCACGCGCGCTCGCGTCACTCCGGAAATGTCCCCCTTTCCATTCAGGACGAGGGAGACCGTGGCCGGCGAAACGCCTGCCGCGTCCGCGATATCCCGAATCGTCAGAGTCTTCTTTTCCCTCATGCGCGCCTGTCCGGCTCCCCATTTCCATGCTGCAGGAGCGAATAAGTTTAGTAAACACACGTCCCGCTTGATTTGGAGGCGTAGGACAAAAATCGGGTTTCCGCAATCGAAATCCATTGAAAATCAGCTTGCAGACCGCAACGGCCTTTGATAACCAGTTTAGTAAAGCTTGCAGTCATTTACTAAACATGGGAGGAGACCATGCAAAAGACTGGCGGGCAGCTGGTCATGCTCGTTGCCATCAATTGCCTGCTGCTGGTCGTCGGTGCCGTCATATCGGACGGCTCCTTCCTGTCGCTGTTCAATCTCCAGTCGATGGCGAGCCAACTGCCAGAAATCGGCCTTCTGGCGATTGGTGTCATGCTCGCCATGTGCTCCGGCAATGGTGGCATCGACCTATCGGGTATCGCGCTTGCGAACCTCTCCGGCGTCCTCTCCGCGGTGATCGTGTCATCGTTCCTGTCGAGCGCCGAAAGCGAGCTGGCTTTCAGCCAGGCCTTCATCTGCGGCGCGGTGGCGATCGGTCTTTCCGGTGGCGTGATCAACGGGCTGCTGATCTCAAACCTCAACATCACGCCGATCCTTTGCACGCTCGGCACGCAGATGGCGTTTATGGGGCTCGCGGTCGTCGTCTCCGGCGGCAAGGCCGTAATGGTCGGTAGCCCGGCGCTCCTTTCCAGCATCGGCAACGACATGTTCCTGGAAGTGCCTATCAGCTTCCTGATCTTCGTCTTAGTAGCGGGGTTGATCGCGGCCGCCTTGAAGTTCACGCCCTATGGGCTCTGGCTGATGCTGATGGGCACCAATCCGAAGGCAGCACTCTATGCCGGGTTTCCGAAGAATAGCGTGCTGATAGCAACCTATGCGATCAGTGGCACGCTGTCGGGGCTGGCGGGCGTCATCATCGCCGCGCGCAACGTCAACGTTAAGTTCGACTACGGCAGTTCCTACCTGCTGATCACGATCCTGATCGCTGTCATGGCCGGCGTGAAGCCCGAAGGCGGCTACGGGCGCGTGATCTGCGTGGTGCTGAGCGCCGTGGCGCTGCAGCTTATGTCGAGCCTTCTCAACTTCGGCGGCTTGTCCAACTTCGTGCGTGATTTCGCCTGGGGGCTATTGCTGCTCACCTTCCTTGCCGTCGGTCGCTATGACCTGACCGGCCTCCTATTCCCTGGCAATCGCCAACTGGTTTCTTTGGCGCCGCGCCCTCACGCGCCGAAGCAAGACAACTGAGGGAAACTTGTCGTGGAGGAAAACATGAAGTCACTTTCGAAGAAGATACTGGCCGGCACGGCTGTCGCCGCCGCGATGCTCGCCGGTTCCGCAGGCGTCCTCGTCGCGCAGGAAAAGCCGGTCATCGCGACCGTCGTGAAGATCAGCGGCATTCCGTGGTTCGACCGCATGAACACGGGCGTTGATGCCTTCGCCGAGGCCAATCCGGACGTGGATGCGAGCCAGAGCGGCCCGGCCACCGCCGATTCCGCCCAGCAGCTCCAGATCATCCAGGACCTCGTCGCCAAGGGTGTCAACGCGCTGGCCGTCGTTCCGATGGATCCCGCCGTCCTCGAAGGCACTTTCAAGCGCGCGATGGAGCGCGGCATCGTCGTCGTGACCCATGAAGCGGACAACCAGACGAACACCAACGCGGATGTCGAGGCGTTCGACAATGCCGACTATGGCGCTGCGCTGAACGAGCGCCTGGCCGAGTGCATGGGCAAGGAAGGCAAGTGGACCACCTTCGTCGGTTCGCTCGGCAGCCGCACCCACATGCAATGGGTTGGTGCCGGCGAGGAGAACGCCAAAAATTATCCGGGCATGGAACTCGTCGATCCCAACAACGAGTCCTTCGACGATGCGAACGGCACCTATGAGAAGGCCAAGGAGATCCTGCGCAAGCACCCGGACATCAAGGGCTTCCAGACCTCCGCCGGCAACGACGTCCTCGGCGTCGGCCGCGCCATCGACGAAGCCGGCCTGACGGGCAAGGTGTGCCTGGTCGGTACCGGCCTGCCCAACCCCTCCGCTGACCTGCTCGAGTCCGGCGCGATCACCGCGATCGGCTTCTGGGATCCGCAGAAGGCCGGCATGGCGATGAACGCGGTCGCCAAACTTCTTCTCGAGAAGAAAGAGGTCACCGACGGCATGGATCTCGGCGTCGAGGGTTACAACAAGGTGAAGGTCAAGAAGGGAGCGGGCGAAGGCCTGCTGATCGTCGGTAACGGCATGGTTCTCGCCGACAAGGCCACCTACAAGGAACACCTTTTCTGATCGCTCTCCCCCAGACGGCCGGGAGGCTCCAAAGGGTTTCCCGGCCGTTAACCGCCGCGCCCGGCGCGGCCGTTGGCAATTCACGAAGGATCGCGCCGTGTTGGCAAGAGCAACGAGCGAGCAAGGCTTAGGCCGGTTTCTAGAACTCCGGAACATCCAGAAATGGTTTGGCGGCGTGCACGCCCTGCGCGGCATCGACGTCACGCTTCAGCTTGGAGAGGCCTATCACCTCCTGGGCGAGAACGGCTGCGGCAAGAGCACGGTCATCAAGATCATGTCCGGAGCGCTTGAGCCGAGCGCCGGGGAGATTGTGCTGGATGGCCAGACGTTCGCTGCACTCACCCCGATCCAATCGTTGGCCGCAGGCATCGAGACCGTATACCAGGACCTCTCGCTTCTTCCGAACCTGACCGTCGCCGAGAATGTCGCCCTGAACGAACAACTCGTCGCCGCCAATGGCCGTCTGGCACGACTTTTTGACCGCTCACGCCTCAGGCAGACTGCCGAGAAGGCGCTTGCCACCGTCGGCTTGCCGTCGGACCGCACGTTTCTCAGCACTACGGTTTCCGATCTGTCGCTTGCAGCGCGCCAGCTTGTGGCGATCGCTCGCGCCATTGCCACCCGCGCCAAGCTTGTGATCATGGACGAGCCCACCACTTCGCTCACCCGGCGCGAGGTCGACAATTTGATCCGCGTCGTCGAACGGCTGCGTTCGGAGAACGTCGCGGTGCTGTTCGTCACCCATAAGCTCGATGAGTGCTATCGCATTGGCGGTCATGCCTTTGTGTTCCGCGACGGCCAATGCGTCGCGCAGGGACCCATTGAAAACTACAGCAAGAAGCAGCTCGCCGAGCTGATGACGGGACGCGTCATCGACTCCGAGCGCTACCGGACAGGCAAACCGATGCCTGCGGAGCTTTTAAAAGTCAGCCGATTGACCGCCCCCGGCGTGGAGGAGGTCAGTTTCGGCGTCCGGCAGGGCGAAATTCTCGGGATCACAGGACTGGCGGACTCGGGCCGCAATGAACTTGCCATGGCGATCGCCGGCGTCGAGCCGGCCGGCACCGGCACGATCACGTTGGAGGGCCGGGAAGTCTCCATCCGACGTCCCGCCGACGCCATTCAGCATGGCATCGGCTATGTGCCCGAGGATCGCCTCGCCGAAGGCCTGTTTCTCGATAAATCGATCCTCGAGAACGAGATCGCGCTGATCATCACCAGGCTCAGCAATGCGCTCGGCATCGTCGACAAGAAAGAGGGCCGCGCGATTGCTGCTCGCCTTTCGGAGGAAATGCGCCTCAATACCAGCAACCTCGACCTTCCGGTCGGTGCGCTTTCCGGCGGCAACCAGCAACGCGTCCTGATCGGCCGTTGGCTCAGCATCGCACCGAAGCTCCTGGTGCTCCATGGTCCGACGGTCGGCGTCGACGTCGGGTCGAAGGATACGATCTATCGCGCCATCCAGTCGCTCGCCGAGGCCGGGATGAGCCTGATCATCGTCAGCGACGATCTGCCGGAGCTCATCCAGAACGCTGACCGTATCCTGGTCATGAACAACGGACACGTCGTCGCCGAGTTCGACACGGAGCAGGCAACCGAGGACCAGCTCTACCGGGCAATGCTGACTTCGAAAATGGAGACTGTTCAATGAGTGCTTCACGGATCGAGGAGCTCCAGGAGAGCACCTCTGAGACGCGGTCCTTCAGCCTCGGAGAGCTGATCCGCAGGCGGCCGGAAACGATCACCTTTGGTCTGTTGGTAACGATCTGCGTGATTGTTGCCATCATCAATCCCGGTTTCCTGCAGCCCTCTACGCTGATCGATATCGGCCGCGCGAGCGTGGTGATGGGTCTTTTCGCCCTCGGCGTCTTCATCATCCTGGCCGCCGGCGGTATCGACGTCTCGTTCACTGCGATCGCAGCCCTCACGATGTATTCGCTGACGGTGGTAGTGCTCAATCACTTACCCGCCATGCCGATCGCGGTCATCCTGGTCGTCGCTGTCCTAGGCGGCATGCTTCTCGGCATCGTCAATGGCCTGCTGGTGCACCATCTGAACGTGCCGTCGCTGATCGTGACGATCGGCACGCAATATCTGTTCCGCGGCTTCCTTCTCTCCTTCATCGGCACGGTCTGGATCATGTCCCTGCCGCCGCAGATGGGCGCATTCGGCCGCATGCCGCTCTTCCAGTTCGAATCCGCGAGCGGCGCGGTCGTCACGCTCCCCTTCTACTTCCTGATCCTGCCTGTCGCGGCTCTCTTGACGTGGTGGATCCTGAACCGGACACTGATGGGACGCGCAATCTTCGCCGTCGGCGGCAACGCCAACATCGCCAGCCGCCTCGGCTACGACCTGCGCACCGTCCAGATCTTCCTGTTCGGCTATGCGGGTGCGCTGGCGGGGCTCGCGGGCATCATCCATGCCTGCGCCAACCGACAGGCCAACCCCTTCGACCTGGTTGGGACCGAGATCAACGTCATCGCCGCCGTCGTCCTCGGCGGCGCGAGGATCACCGGCGGCACGGGCACCGTGCTCGGGACGCTCCTCGGCGTCCTCCTGATCGTCGTCATCAACAGCGTGCTTGTGATGGTGGGAATTCCCAGCACGTGGCAGCGGCTCGTCGTCGGCAGTTTCATCCTGCTCGCCGCCGCCTTCTTCGTCACCCGCCAGCGCAAGAAATAAGCCCCTTACCCAGAGAGGAATCCATGAAGAAGTTTCTGAACGACCCGGTCAATTTCGTCGACGAAATGCTGGAGGGAATCTATGGCGCGCACAGGGAGCTGACCTACGTCGCCGATGACAAGCGCTGCATGGTGACGGCGAAGCCGAAGACCGGCAAGGTCGGGATCGCGACCGGCGGCGGTTCCGGCCACCTGCCGCTCTTCCTCGGCTATGTGGGCGACGGCATGCTCGACGGCGCAGCGGTCGGCGGCGTCTTCCAGTCGCCGAGTGCCGAGCAGATGTACCAGGTCACCAAGCACATCGACCAGGGCGCCGGCGTCCTCTACATCTACGGCAATTACAGCGGCGACATCATCAATTTCGACATGGCGGCCGAGCTCGCCGATCTCGATGGCCTTCAGGTGAAGCAGGTGGTCGGCAATGACGACGTGGCCTCTTCGGTCGTCGGCGAGGAGCACAAGCGTCGGGGCGTCGCCGGCATCTTCTTCGTCTACAAGGCGGCCGGCGCGGCCGCGGCCGAGGGCCTGTCGCTCGACGAGGTGACCCGGATTGCGGACAAGGCGCGGTCGAGGACGCGGACCATGGGCGTCGCGCTCTCGAGCTGCGTTGTCCCGGAGATCGGGCATGCCACCTTCTCGATAGGCGAGGACGAAATGGAAATCGGCATGGGCATCCATGGCGAACCCGGCATTAGCCGCAAGAAGCTGGCGCCCGCCGACCAGGTCATCGACGAGATGATGGAGCGCATCTTCGCCGAGCAGGACTACAAGCGGGGCGACAACGTCGCCGTGCTCGTCAACGGCCTCGGCGGCACGCCGATGGAGGAGCTCTACATCCTGTTCCGTCGCGTCTCTCAGCTTTTCGGTAAGCGCGGCGTCAAGGCAAAGCATGTCTGGGTCGGCGAGTTCGCCACGTCCATGGAGATGGCCGGTGCTTCGGTTTCGGTGCTGCATCTTGACGAAGAGCTCGATCGGATGATCGCTGCGCCGGCCAACACCCCGTTCTTCAAGCACGTTCAATCCTGAGGTCACACAATGGACGCGATAAAGGCTTCCGACCTGATCCGGCTTTTCGAAACCTGGAAGGCGCTTTTCGCAGAACAGCGTGACTTCCTGATCTCGCTAGACGGCAAGGTGGGCGACAGCGATCTCGGCATCACCATGAGCAAGTCGTTCGCGGCGGCCGCCGAGGCGGTCGCGGCCGAGGGCGAGGCGGCGGGTGTTTCCAAGCTGCTGCGCACGGCCGGGGCGACAATGGCCCGCACCGCGCCGTCCACGATGGGAACGCTGACGGCGACCGGCCTCCTGCGCGCGAGCAAGGCGACCGAAGGCGCCGACGCATTAAGGACGGCCGAACTCGCCGGTTTCTGGCGGGCGTTCCGCGACGGCGTCGCCGAGCGCGGGAAGGCGAAGGTAGGCGACAAGACACTGCTCGACGTCCTCGATCCGGTTGCGGTCGTCCTGGAGGCGCAGGCCGAAAGCCGTGCATCGCTCGCCGATGCGCTGGCTGCGGCCTCGGCTGTCGCAGAGCAGGCGCTTGAGGCGACGAAATCCATGCTCGCGCAACACGGCAAGGCAGCTGCATTCCAACAAAAGACGATCGGCCTGCAGGATGCGGGAGCGACCGTTGGCTACTTCCTGATCAGGCGCATGGCGGAGTTCGTGAAGGAATAGCTTGTTCTCCGTACGCAACGCGGCGCCGCTCTTGTGCAGCGGCGCCGCGGTTTAAGACAAGTCGAAGGCTTTCCGCACGGACGTTGCTGCCTGCCGCCCTATTGCTTGAGACCAGCTCGGGGTTGCTCCGGCGCGCCAGTTGCACGTCGCCGCTGATGGCTTCACGCGCCCCGTTGACGCCGAAGCAGACGAGCGAGATCCCGTGTGGACGCACACTTTGATCGGAGCAACCCGGA
>JAPSJG010000579.1 GCA_031178305.1 Sinorhizobium sp. | reverse complement strand
CCGGCGGCGTGATCGTGCCGTGATAGCCCTGGCCGATCAGCGACACGAGCTTCTCGTTGCGATTTGCCGTCTCGCGCAGCTTGTCGAGCGCTTCCCGCTCGGTCATCGGCGCGCCCCAGGAAAGCGGCGTCTTCTGCCGGATTGACGCTGGAACGGTGTCGTCGATCAGCGCATCGAGGCTCGGATAGCCGACGACCTTGAGCATCTCCTCCATTTCGGTAAGCGAAGGGCCGATATGGCGGCGATTGGCGAAGTCGTAGGGCTTGTAGTCGGTAAAGGTGAAATCTTTCGGCATACTCATCAGCCGACGAGCTCCTTGTAGGCCGCTTCATCGAGAAGGGCATTGGCCGAGCTCGGATCGGCGAGCTTCAGCTTGAAAAACCAGGCGGCGCCCTGCGCGTCGCTGTTGACGAGCGCGGGGTCGTCGACGATCGCCTGATTGACCTCGACGATCTCGCCGTCGAGCGGACAATAGACGTCGGATGCGGCCTTCACCGATTCGACGGTGGCGGCCGAATCGCCCTTGGAGAAGGTCGCGCCGACCTCCGGCAGTTCCACGAAGACGAGATCGCCAAGCTGGCCGGCTGCGTGTTCGGTGATGCCGACCGTCGCAACGCCGCCCTCGATCTGCAGCCATTCGTGTTCCTCGGTAAATTTCAGCATGCGCGCTTCTCCTGATCAGCGTTTGTAGGTTTGTTTGACGAAGGGCAGGGCGGCCACCGTGACGGGCAGGTATTTGCCGCGCACCTCCGCAAAGAGTTTCGTGCCGTTTCCGGCATGAGCGGTGTCGACGTAGCCCATGGCGATCGGACCATCGACGCTCGGGCCGTAGCTGCCGGAGGTGACGGTGCCTGCTGTCGATCTGCCTTCGGCATCGGCGAACAGTTTCGCGCCGCCGCGCACCGGGGCACGCCCGTCCGGCTTCAGACCGACGCGTCGCCGGCTGGTCCCGTTGGCGAGTTCTGCAAGGATCCGATCCGCGCCGGGAAAACCACCCGCGCGCTCGCCGTCCGTGCGGCGGTTCTTCTGGATCGCCCATTCGAGCGCCGCCTCCACCGGCGTCGTTGAGGTGTCTATGTCGTTTCCGTAAAGGCAGAGACCGGCCTCGAGCCTGAGCGAATCGCGGGCTCCGAGCCCGATCGGCATGACGTCGGGATGCTCGAGCAGCCGTTGCGTCACGTCCACCGCCGAGGCAATCGGGATTGAGATCTCGAAGCCATCTTCACCGGTATAGCCGGAGCGGGAGATGATGCAGGCCACATCGTGGAGATCGGCTTCCGCCACATCCATGAAGCGCATGGAGGCGACGTCGGCCCAGAGTTCGCCGAGCACCGCTTCGGCGCGAGGCCCCTGAAGCGCGATCAGTGCGCGGTCATTCAGCATCGTCACCAGACAGGTGTCGCCGAGACCTTTTTGCAGGTGCTGGAAGTCTGCGTCCTTGCAGCCGGCGTTGACGACAAGGAAGAGATGGTCGCCCCGGTTGGCGATCATCAGGTCGTCGAGAATTCCGCCTTCGCCATTGGTGAAAAGCGCATAGCGCTGGCGATCTTCGGCAAGGCCCAGCACGTCCACCGGCACCAGCCTTTCCAGTGCCAAGGCGGCATCGGCGATGCGGCCGGAACGGGGGCGAATGGCGATCT
>JAPSJG010000185.1 GCA_031178305.1 Sinorhizobium sp. | reverse complement strand
GTCCGCGGAGCGGCGGCGCAGCCGCTGAGTTGGAGCGGCGAGCCACGCAAAACGGGCCTTTGTGGCCCCCTTTTTGAATAAAAGGCGCACGGCGCTGTAGAATCATCGTGGTCTATTAAGGATTTAGCGCGGGATTCGGACGGAAAACCGCGCACACCTTTCCTCATCCCGCGTTAGCCCTCTAGCGAGTAACCGGCGCCACGAACCGTCCTGATCACGTCGGGCATGTTTGAGAAGTTCAACGCCTTGCGCAGACGCCCGACATGGACATCCACCGTGCGCTCGTCGACATAGATGTCGTGGCCCCACACGCCATCAAGCAGTTGCGATCGCGAGAAGACACGCCCTGGCGAGGACATCAGGAACTCCAGCAGGCGGAACTCAGTCGGGCCGAGCCTGACCTCGCGGCTGCGACGATGAACGCGATGAGTCTCCCGGTCGAGCTCAATGTCGCCGCAGCGTAGTACAGTCGACAGAACCTCGGGCTTGGCCCGCCTGAGCATCGCCTTGACGCGCGCCATCAGTTCCGGCGTCGAGAAGGGCTTTACGACGTAGTCATCGGCGCCTGTCGCGAGCCCCCGCACGCGCTCGCTTTCCTCGCCGCGTGCGGTCAGCATGATGATCGGCAGCCGTTCGGTCTCGGGCCTTTGTCGAAGCCTGCGGCAAAGCTCGATGCCCGATACGCCGGGAAGCATCCAGTCGAGGATCAGAAGGTCGGGGAGGCGTTCCTGCAGACGGATTTCCGCCTCGTCGCCGCGAAGGATGGTGTCGACCTCGAAGCCTTCCGCCTCCAGATTGTAGCGGAGCAGCACGCTCAGCGCTTCCTCGTCCTCGACAACTGCTATCTTTGGCAACATTCAGCTACGCTCCTTGCCTCGATCCCATAAGCGAGAGAACGGCTCAGTCGGTCACCGAGCCCATGGTTGCCGTCGTATCGTCTTTCGGCCGTTCGCCCTGGGGCTGAGCACCGGTCGCCATGTAATAGATCGTCTCGGCGATATTGGTCGCGTGATCGCCGATCCGCTCGATGTTTTTGGCGCAGAAGAGAAGATGCGTGCAGGGCGTAATGTTGCGCGGGTCTTCCATCATATAGGTGAGCAGCTCGCGGAACAGAGAGGTATAGATCGCATCGATCTCCTCGTCCCTTTCGCGGATGCTGTTTGCCTTCTCCGGCGAGCGCGAGGCGTAGACGTCGAGCACTTCCTTGAGCTGGATCAGAGCGAGTTCGGCTAGATGCTCGAGGCCGCGCGCGAGTTTGCGCGGAATTCCGGAGCCCGCAACGGCGATGACGCGCTTGGCCGTGTTCTTGCCGAGGTCCCCGACCCGCTCCAGGTCAGCCGCGATACGGATGGATCCCATGATCTCGCGCAGGTCCGATGCCATCGGCTGGCGCTTCGCGATCGTGACGATCGCCTTTTCACCGATCTGGCGTTCGGCGTCGTCGAGCATGGCGTCGTCGGAGATTACCTTCTGGGCAAGGGCCAGGTCGGAGTTGACCAGCGCTCGGACCGAGTCCCCGACCATCTGTTCGGCAAGCCCTCCCATTTCGGAGATCCGGCGCGTGAGATATTTCAGCTCTTCATCGAAGGCGGACATTATGTGTGGGTGAGTCATCTTCAGTTCCTCAGGGCGCGCGCCCTTCAATCGATTCCAACAGGATAGGGCGGATCAGGCGGCGGCAAACTTTGCCGAGGGCACGTCCAGTCTAACCGAACCGCCCCATGATGTAGTCCTGCGTGCGCTGGTCATCCGGATTGGTGAACATCTTGTCGGTGTCGTTCTCCTCGACGAGATTGCCGAGATGGAACATGGCGGTGCGCTGCGATACGCGGGCCGCCTGCTGCATCGAGTGGGTCACAATGACGATGGTGAAATTCGCGCGCAGTTCGTGGATCAGTTCCTCGACCTTGGCGGTCGCGATCGGGTCGAGTGCCGAGCAGGGCTCGTCCATCAGGATCACTTCCGGACTGACGGCGATGGCACGCGCAATGCAGAGGCGCTGCTGCTGGCCGCCGGACAGGCCCGTACCCGGCTCGTGCAAACGATCCTTCACCTCGTTCCACAGGCCCGCCTTTTTCAGGCTGCTCTCGACGATCGCGTCAAGATCGTCCCTGTTCCGAGCAAGGCCGTGGATCCTAGGACCATAGGCGATGTTTTCGTAAATCGACTTCGGAAACGGGTTCGGCTTCTGGAAGACCATCCCGACGCGGGCCCGCAATTCGACCACGTCGACGGAGGGATCGTAGACGTCCGAGTGATCGAGCGTGATCTTGCCGGTGACGCGGCAGCCTTCGATCGTGTCGTTCATGCGGTTGAGCGTGCGCAGAAACGTCGACTTGCCGCAGCCTGACGGTCCGATCAGCGCCGTGACCGTGTTCTTGCGGACGTTGAGGTTGACGTCGAAAAGGGCACGCTTTTCGCCGTAGTAGACGGACACGTCCTTGCCGACCATCTTGAAGTTTGCGTCGCTCATCTTCTGATCCAGCGCCTTTTCAACTGTTGCTTCGGACATAATGTTCATTTCCGTCTCTCCTTACCAGCGACGTTCGAAGCGCTGCCTGAGATAGATCGCAATTCCGTTCATCAGCACTAGGAAGGCCAGCAGCACGAGGATTGCCGCGGAGGTCCTGGCGACGAAGCCACGTTCGGGACTGTCGGCCCAGATATAGATCTGCGTCGGCAGCGCGGTCGACGCGGCAAAGACGCCGTCTGGCGGACTGGTGATGAAGGCGTTCATGCCGATCAGGAGCAGCGGTGCGGTCTCGCCCAGCGCCCGCGCCAGCGAGATGATGCTTCCCGTCATGACCGCGGGAATTGCGAGCGGCAGGACATGGTGGAAGATCATCTCGTGTTTCGACGCGCCGACGCCAAGCGCCGCTTCGCGGATCGAGGACGGGACCGACTTCAGCGAGACGCGCGTCACGATGATGAGGGTCGGCAGCGTCATCAAGGCAAGCACCAGACCGCCGACCAGCGGTGCGGAGCGCGGGAGCCCGAGCCAGCCGAGGAACACGGCAAGGCCGAGCAGACCGAAAACAACCGAGGGTACCGCCGCCAGATTGTTGATGTTGACCTCGATCAGGTCCGTCAGCTTGTTCTTCGGCGCAAACTCCTCGAGGTAGATCGCCGCCGCAATCCCGATCGGGAAGCTGATGATGAAGCAGACGAGAAGCGACCAGAAGGAGCCCGATATCGCGCCGGCGAGGCCTGCGAGCTCGGGGAAGCGGCTGTCGGCATTGAAGAACAGGCCCCAATTGAAAGGCGTCGAGATGACCCCTTTCTCGACCAGCTGATCGAACATGGCGATCTGCTGGTCGTTGACGCGACGCTGGTTTTCCGGCGTGTCGCGGCTGATCTCGCCCTTTGCGAGTTGGTCGATCGGGTCGGCCATGGGGATGGCAAAGCGGCTTACGCCATTCAATCGACTCGGATCGGCAAGCACCGCGTCGCGCACCAGGAACTGACCCGATGAGGTGAACATCTCGAAGAACTTGCGTTCCTCGCGTCTCGAAAGGCCGGGCATCTGCGCCCGGAGCGCTCCACGGACGATGCCGCGCCAATCCGCATCTTTGATATTGTTCGGGTCGACCTTTGCTCCCGAGAGGTCGATCTCGATTGTCGCGACAGTTTGCGTGAAAGCCTTGTGACCGCTGAAGGTCAAGGAGCCGATGAGGATCGCGAGGAAGCCGAGTGCGAAACTGATCGCGACAATGCCGTAGATCTGCAAGCGACGGTCGGCCGCGTAGCGGCGCTTGCGCCGTGCCTTCATCTCGTCGGAATGCCAGTCGACACCCGCCTTCGCCACGGTTTCGGTGAAAGCTGCACTGCTCATCAGTATTTCTCCCGGTACTTCCGCACGGTGCGCAGGGCGATCAGGTTCAACATCAAGGTAACGAGGAACAGGATGAGACCCAGCGCGAAGGCCGCGAGCGTCTTCGGGTTGTCGAATTCGGAGTCGCCGATGAGGAGCGTCACGATCTGGACGGTCACCGTCGTCACCGCGTCGAAGGGATTGAGGGTCATTCTCGCAATCAGGCCGGCCGCCATGACGACGATCATTGTCTCGCCGACGGCGCGGCTGAGCGCCAGCAGCACACCGCCGACGATCCCCGGAAGTGCGGCCGGAAGAAGGACCTTGCGAATAGTTTCGCCCTTGGTGGCGCCGAGCGCGAAGGATCCCTCGCGCATGGCGCGCGGCACGGCCGCCAAGGCGTCATCGGAGAGCGACGAGATGAAAGGAATGATCATCACGCCCATCACGGCGCCGGCAGCGAGCGCACTGTTGGGCGAGGAGGGAATGCCCAGGCCGAGGCCAAGGCTGCGCACGGCCGGAGCAACGGTCAGCACCGCGAAGAAGCCGTAGACGACCGTTGGCACGCCGGCCAGAATCTCGAGCAGCGGCTTGACCGCCGCGCGGAAGCGCCTGTCCGCATACTCCGTGAGATAGATTGCCGATAGGATACCCGTCGGCACAGCTACGATCATCGAGATCAGCGAGATCACGAAGGTTCCGAACATCACGGGAAGAACGCCAAACGCGCCTTGGCCGGCGACCTGGTCCGCACGGATGGCAATCTGCGGCTCCCAACGCAAGCCGAAAAGGAACTCGGTAACCGGCACCTTCGCGAAGAACTGCAGCGCCTCGAACACAAGGGAGGCGACGATGCCGAGCGTCGTCACGATCGCCACGAAGGACGAGAACATCATGAAATAGGTGACGGAGCGCTCAACGCTGTGGCGGGCCCGGTAACGGTTGCCAATGACCCGATAGCCGAGGAAGGCACCGATCGCCATCGTGGCAGCCACCACGGCCACCATGGCAACCGTCGATATCTGCTGCAGCGACTTCAAGTGCGCGACCGCTGCCTGGATCTCCGGTGTCGGCTCCTTGAAGATATTCCCGGCCGCGACCTGGCGGATCTCGCTCAGAATGAGCGAGCGGGCCGACGGATCGAGATTCTCCGCTCCGGGAAAGCTGGCGATCACCAGTTGATTGATGACGCTGTTCTGCCCCCCAAGCCACAGAAGCAGGAAAATGAAAGCCGGGACTCCGGTCCAGATCGCCGCATTCAGACCGTGGTAGATCGGCCGCGAATGGGTCTTTTCAGCGGCTCCATTTTGCGTCGCTCGGGCGCGCGCGCAGCCGACAAAGGTCATCATGAGCGCCGCAAGCGCCAAGGCAGCTATCAAATATCCGGACATTCCTTGCCCCCAGAACCAAAGATGGGGCTGCCTACCACAGCCGGCAGGCAACCCCAATGCCTGAAGTTACGAGCCGAGCTTCTTGGCTTCGGCAACCGCCTTCTGGACTTCCGTACGGCGAGCGTCATCGAGCGGCGTCAGGCCGCGCTCGGCGAGGTAGCCGTCCGGACCGAGCGCACTGTCGGAAACGTACTCTTCCAGGAATTCCTTCATGCCCGGGACGACGTCGCGGTGCGCGTTCTTGATGTAGACGAACAGCGGACGGGCGACCGGATAGGAGCCGTCTGCGATCGTTTCGAACGTCACTTCGACGCCGTTGATCTTGACGTCCTTGAGCTTGTCGGCGTTTTCGTAAAGGAAGGAGTAGCCGAAGATGCCGATCGCATTCGGGTCGGCTTCCAGGCGCTGCACGATCAGATTGTCATTTTCGCCGGCTTCGACGAACGGGCCATCCTGGCGCATGCGCGAGCAGACTTCCGTCCACTTCTTCTCGTCGGCCTTCTTCAGGTCCGCCATACCGGGCAGGGCGTTGCAGCCGTCATGCATGACGAGTTCCACGAAGGCGTCGCGCGTGCCGGAGGTCGGCGGCGGGCCGAAGGCAACGATATCGGCTGCGGGCAGCGACGGGTCGATGTCCGACCACTTCTTATTCGGGTTGGCGATGAAGCCATCCTTGCCGTCCGGCAGTTCGGCGGCGAGCGCCTTGAATATCTGCTCTTCGGTCAGGTTCCAATCGGTCTCGTTCGCACGCGAAACGGCAATCGAGAGGCCGTCATAGCCGATCATGGCTTCTGTGATGTCGGTGACGCCATTGTCGGCGCAGAGCTTCACCTCCGAATCCTTGATCGCGCGGGAAGCGCCCGTGATGTCGGCAAAGTCCTCGCCTACGCCACCGCAGAATGCCTTGAAGCCGCCGCCGGTGCCCGTGGATTCGACGACAGGTGCCGGTTGGCCGGTCTTGTTTGCAAATTCCTCGGCAACGGCCTGCGTGTAGGGGAACACCGTCGAGGAGCCGACGATCTTGATCTGGTCGCGAGCCGCGGCAGCGCCCGCGAAGGCGGCGGAAGCAACCAGCGCCGCTACAGTGAGTTTAAGAGCTTTCATAGACGTTCTCCCAGAATGGGCTTGTGTTGGTGCGCTCGTAGTTCCAGCGCTCTCTTCGCCGTCTCATCGGCGGCCCCTTGTTAGCTGCCGATGGCCACACGTTTTATGTCAATTTCGTGAAACATTTGTGACAGCCCAAGTGGCTGTAGTTGTTATATTATTTTGACAGGCGGCGATTGCTGCCGGGCTTTTGTGTCAGAAACGCACCGTAAAGACCGTGCCCTTGCCGAGCTCCGAATGGATGAGCAGACGCGCCCTGTGACGGGTGAGGATGTGCTTGACGATCGCCAGGCCCAGCCCCGTCCCCTTCTTGGAGCGGCTCGCCTCCACGTTGACCCGGTAGAAACGCTCGGTAATCCGCGGCACGTGCTCAGCCGGAATGCCCGGTCCGTAATCGCTAACCGTCACCTCCGCATGACCGCCCTCGCCGCCGGTCAGCCGCACGTCGACTTTCTTGCCCTCCTGCCCGTATTTGCAGGCGTTCTCTATAAGGTTCTCGAACACCTCGATCAACTCGTCCCTGTCTCCCTGGACCACCACGGGCGTTTCAGGCACGTCGAGCGAGATCGCCACGTCGAGTTCGCTCGCAAGCGGAGCCAGGCCGTCACGGACATGGCCAAGCAAGGGCACCAGGTCGACCGTGTCTTCGGGCGTGATGTGGGATTTCAGCTCCAGCCGCGACAGCGAAAGGAGATCATCGACGAGGCGGCTCATCCGCGTGACCTGTTCGTGCATGATGCCGAAGAACTTCTCCTGCGCCTTGGGATCGTTACGGGCAGGCCCTTGCAGCGTCTCGATGAAGCCGCGCAAGGACGCAAGCGGCGTGCGCAGCTCATGGCTGGCATTGGCGACGAAATCCGACCGCATCCGATCGATACGGCGGGCCTGGGAGATGTCGCGGAAGCTGAGCAGGAAGACGCGCCGGTTCGAGTCGGCGCTGCCGATCTCGGCAGGAGCAACCCGGACGACATAAACGGCATCGGAGGGCAACCGTTCCGTATGCTCGATCTGATTGACCTTGCCGGTGGCGATGGTCTCGCGCACCATGTCGAGAATGCCGGGAGAGCGCACCCGCGCGGA
>JAPSJG010000184.1 GCA_031178305.1 Sinorhizobium sp. | reverse complement strand
CCGACGAGCGAATGGAAGCCAGCGACAAGCTGCGGCATCGCCGTCATCGGGATGCGCTTGGCGATGTAAGCGCCGACGCCGCCGCCGAGCGAGAGGCCGAGCACGATCAACAGGAAACCGCCGAGCGAGGGTTGAGCCAGCAGCAGCGTCGTGACAATGGCGATGCCCATGCCGGTCATGCCATAGGCATTGCCCTTGCGGCTGGTGGTCGGGTGGGAGAGACCCCTGAGCGCCATGATGAACAGCACGCCGGAGACGAGATAGAGGAAGGCTGCGAAATTAGCGTTCATCGGCCGGCCTCACTTGTCTTTCTTCTTGTACATGGCGAGCATGCGCTGGGTGACGAGAAAGCCGCCGAAGATATTCACCGAGGCCAGGATCAGCGCGACAAAGCCGAAGCCGGTGGCAAGTCCCGAGGCCGAGATGCCGACGGCGAGCAGAGCGCCGACGACGATCACCGAGGAGATCGCATTGGTCACCGCCATCAGCGGCGTGTGCAGTGCCGGTGTCACCGACCAGACGACGTAATAGCCGACGAAGATCGCCAGCACGAAGATCGCCAGGCGGAAGACGAAGGGATCGATCACCCCGCCGGTGGCGCCATGGGCGACGGCGCCGGCCGCATCCGGCACGTATTCGGCAGCCGTCCTGACCGCCTCGACCGCCCGTTCGAGATCGGCCAGTGCCTTGTCCAAGAGTTCGTTCGCCATCACTTTTCCCCCTCATTCCTGCCGCCGAAGGCCGGGTGCACCACGGCGCCGCCGTGGGTCAGCGCCGTCGCCTTGACGAGTTCGTCCTCCATATTAACCGCCAGCGCCTTCGTTTCCTTGGAAACCATCGTCTCCAGGAAGGTGACGAGGTTCTTGGCATAGAGAGCCGAGGCGGAGGCGGCGATGCGACCGGGCACGTTCAGGTGGCCGACGACCTTGACGCCCGCGACCTCCGTCACCTTGCCGGCTTCCACCCCCTCGACATTGCCGCCGCGCTCGACGGCAAGGTCGACGACGACCGAGCCGGGCTTCATCGAATGGAGCATCTCGCGGGTGACGAGCCGCGGCGCCGGGCGGCCGGGGATCAGCGCCGTGGTAATGACGATGTCCTGCTTGGAAATGTGGTCGGCGACGAGTGCGGCCTGCTTGGCCTGGTACTCCTTCGACATTTCCTTGGCATAGCCGCCGGCGGTCTCGGCCGCCTTGAATTCCTCGTCCTCGACCGCAATGAACTTGGCGCCGAGCGAGGCGACCTGTTCCTTGGCCGCCGGGCGCACGTCGGTGGCGGATACCATAGCACCCAGGCGCCGGGCGGTGGCGATCGCCTGCAGGCCGGCGACGCCGGCGCCCATGACGAAGACCTTCGCTGCGGGCACTGTGCCGGCCGCCGTCATCATCATCGGCAGCGCCCGATCATACTCGTACGCCGCGTCGATCACCGCCTGGTAGCCGGCGAGGTTCGCCTGCGAGGAAAGCACATCCATCGACTGGGCCCGGGTGATGCGCGGCATCAATTCCATGGCAAAGGCGGTCACGCCGGCCTTGGCCATGCTGGCTAACGCCTCCTCGTTGCCATAAGGGTCCATGATGGCGATGACGAGCGCGCCCGCCTTGTAGCCCTTGATCTCCCCGGCCGTCGGGCGGCGCACCTTCAGGACGACGTCGGCGCTCTTCGCGTCCTTCGCCGTGCCGATCCGGGCACCGGCCCTCTCGTACTCTGCGTCGAGGATGCGCGAGGTGAGCCCCGCACCTCCCTCTACGACCACCTCGAAGCCGAGCGACGTCAGCTTCTTGACGCTCTCGACCGAGCCCGCGACGCGCGGCTCATTCGGATCCGATTCTTTGGCAACAAAGACGATCTCGCTCAATAGTCCCCCTCCACCGGCCCGCGACCAGACCTGGGCTGGAAAACGGGCATTTCGATCGATTGCCGAGCGACCGACCAGCGCAGCGGGCCGCCCTCTCGCGTAGCTCTTCGGATCACCCCCGATCCAGGCAAGAGCCGTCAGCACTTTCAAAGTGTTACAGCGACCGGGTGCGCTGTAGCGACGGGCACTCTTCGCTCGAAGGCGGTTTTTGCCGCCGTCGAAAAAGATGTTCCTCACATGGTGAGGGGAGACCGGATCGCAGTCCGGTAGCGAAGACGGGACATCCACCTCCCTCGCCTTCGGCAAGGCACGATTCAACGCAGGAAGAAGTAACCGGCGACGTTGAGGAGGATGAAGAGGATCAGCGAGCTGAAGAAGCCCATGGTCGTGAAGAAGCCGGCGGCCATGGCGATCAGCAGCGCAACGCAAAACAGTGTGCCGTACTTCGTAGCGTTGAGGAAGAGATTGTAGGTCTTCTCATGCTCGGAATAGTCCATCGGAGCGCCCGTTTCGACCGGTCCCGAATGATGCTCTGCCATCGTCCAAATCTCCAGAATGCTGCGCCCGCCTCGCGGCAGGCCCGTGATCCACGAACGGAGCGCCTTTGCGCAATGCGCAAGCGTTCCCTTTAATTCCCGCATACACAATGCTTGAGGCGTTCGCAACGAAAACCCGCCGAGGCGACTGCGGCATAATCGGTAGCATGGCGGTCGGACACCATCGATCTCCGTAGTTGACAACATTCAATATCTGGCGCCAAGGCTTTGTCCAAATGATCAATGGAGGCTGATGATGTCGAAACCTGTCGTTGCCATCCCATGCGATTTTCGCGAATTCGACGGCAATGTCTGGCATGTGGTCGCCCACCAATATGTGCGCGCGGCCGTCGAGGGAGCGGGCGTCATGCCCTTCCTCGTTCCGGCGCTGGAATCCGGTAATGACATCGATGAGATCCTCGACCGTGTCGACGGAGTGCTCGCGAGCGGCGCCCGCTCCAACGTTCATCCGTCGCTCTACGGCAAGGAGGCGAGAGAGACGGACGGCCCCTTCGATCCGGGCCGCGACGCGACCAGCCTGCCGCTCATCCGCCGTGCGCTCGACCGCGGCATTCCGCTTTTCGCCATCTGCCGCGGCATTCAGGAGTTGAATGTGGCGCTTGGCGGCACGCTCGCGACCGAGATCCAGGAACAGCCGGGGATTTGGGATCACCGCAAGCCGGACGTGCCGGATCTCGACGTCGCCTATGGCATTCGCCAGGACGTGATCGTGAAGGAGGAAAGCTGCCTCGCTCCCGTCCTCGGCGCCGGTCGACTCCGGGTGAACTCGCTGCACCGCCAGGCGATTGCCGCCACCGCGCCGCGACTGTCAGTCGAGGCCGTGGCCGAGGACGGCATGATCGAAGCCGTATCTGTCATCGGCGCCAAGGCCTTTGCCGTCGGCGTCCAATGGCACCCGGAATATTGGGTCAGGACCGACGCCCCATCGGCCGCCTTGTTCAAGGCTTTCGGCGACGCGGTTCGCGCTTACCGGGAGAGCAAGCTCAAATAATTATCGCATATTGCGCTCGAACGGGGTCTCGGCGACGGGCGTCAGGGCCCTCCCATGCGTGAACCAGGCCTTGAGATTGTCGACGACCAGATCCGCCATGGCGCCGCGGGTGACCACCGAGGCCGAAGCCACGTGCGGCAGCAGCGAGACGTTCGGGAGCGAGATGAGCGCCTCCGGCACATGTGGCTCATTCTCGAAGACGTCGAGTCCGGCGCCGGCGATCGTGCCGTTCTGAAGCGCCGCGACGAGTGCGGCCTCGTCGACCGTCGAGCCGCGGCCGACATTGATTACCACGCCATTGGGACCGAGCGCGGAGAGAACCTCCGCATTGACGGCCTTCGCCGTGCTCGGCGTTCCCGGTACGATCACGATCAGCGTATCGACGGCCTCGGCTAGGCTTGCCAGGCTCGGGTAATAGGGAAAGGCGAGATCTTCGCGCCGGGTGCGCGTGTGATAGGCGATCGGCAGGCCGAAGGCCTCGATCCGGCGGGCGATCGAGAGACCTATTCTGCCGAGGCCGTAAAGGCCGACCTTTCGTCCCCGAAGCGACAAGGGCGAAAGTGGAAAGGCGCCTTCGCGCGCCCAGCGGCCTTGCCGCAACCACTGTTCCGCCTGAGGCAGGAGACGCACCGTATTGATCAGCAGGCCGATCGCCGTGTCGGCGACTTCCTCGTTTAGCACGTCCGGCGTGTTGGTGACGACGATCCCCCGCGCGGCAGCGCGGCCGACATCGACACCGTCATAGCCGACCCCGAAGTTGGCGATGATCTCGAGCCTGGGGAAGCGATCCATCAAATCGGTCGGCAGCCGCCCGGACACGGCAATGCCGACGACGTCCGCCATCTCCGCCGTCACCAGAGACGGATCGGCACGGTCGATGCGAACCGTCTCGAACATTTCCGGCAGCCGTTCGAGAATGCGCGAATTGACCTTGCCGGGAACGAGAATTCGGGGACGGCTCATCTAAGTTCCTTTGCGAAGAAAGGTGCGAGTTGCACCGCATCCTGCTCCAGCCGACCGGCAAGGATCAAGCGATGACGCGGAGAGGACCGGTCGACTGGCGGATGCGCATTTCCGGCTTTATCAGGTGGATTCCGTCCGGCTCATGGCTGCCGGAGAGCTTATCCAAAAGAGCGCGCGCGGCGCTGCGGCCGACTTCGGCCTGACCGTTCCATACGGTCGTCAGCGCCGGCGTGGCAATCGACGCCTCCTCGAGATCGTCGTAACCGGTCACTGAAATATCGACGCCGGGCACGAGGCCGGCACGAGCGATGCCGTTCATCATACCGATCGCCACGAGATCGTTCCAGCAGACGACGGCCGTCGGCTTTTGCGGCAGCGAAAGAAGGTGAACCGCGGCTTCGAAGCCTCCCTGCTTGGAACGTGGCCCGGGGATGCGCAGGTCCGGGTCGACCTCGATATTTGCCTTGCGCAGCGCGTTGACATAGCCCTGGTAACGGTCGCGTCCGGTCGAGGTCTGGTCGGTACCGCCGACCATGGCGATGCAGCGATGGCCGAGGCCGATCAAGTGGTTT
Organism: Sinorhizobium sp.; assembly: GCA_031178305.1. Classification (GTDB taxonomy): domain Bacteria; phylum Pseudomonadota; class Alphaproteobacteria; order Rhizobiales; family Rhizobiaceae; genus Sinorhizobium. Next base: position 2,453 of record JAPSJG010000184.1, on the reverse strand, counting down.
GTCGCAAGGGCGATGCCATAGGCGTCGTCACCACGGAAGATGGGCACATCCAGCCCTTCGATCGAGCGCGCGATCAGGATCGCCGGCATGCCGTTGTCCTCGGCGAGCTGGATGTCTTCTGGCGGTGTGCCGATCGCCGGCGACATGATGACGCCGTCGCCGCCGAGCTGCAGCAGCGTCTCGATGAAATCGCGCTGCTTCTCGACGGAATCGTAATGATTGGAAAGGATGAAGGTCTGCTTGTCGCGATCGAGTTCCGCCTCGATCGCCTTCAGGATCTCGCCGTAGAACGGGTTCATAATGTCGTGTACGACGACACCGACGATGCCGGAGCGGGACGTCCTGAGACTTGCCGCCCGGCGGTTGTAGATATAGCCGAGAGCCCGCGCCTGCTCCTTGATTTTCTCGCGGGTGACCGTCGCCACCAGCGGGCTGTCCCGCAATGCCAGGGATACCGTCGCCGTCGAAAGGCCGAGTGTTTCCGCGATTGTCGAAAGCTTGACCTTTTGCGCCACAATACCCCCCGTGCCGTTGATGCTCTTCGCAGCGCCTTGCGCCCCCCGATTTAAACCTTCTTTAAACTGTTTAAATCATCGCTGCAATCGACAAGTGCGCACTCAATCCGCTGCGCGCGCCGCCTGCAGGTTGCTATCGACTACGCGCAGGAGTTTCATAAGCGTACGAACCTGCTTTTCGGTTAGGCCGCGGGTGGCAAGTTTCTCCGAGTGCTGGCCGGCCTCGGCGATCGTCTGCAACCGATCGCGCCCCGGAGCGGTGAGGTAGACCTTGGTCAGCCGCGCGTCGTCCTCGTCCGGTCGCCGTTCGAGGAAGCCCTGCGCCTCCATGCGGCCGATGGTACGCGTCATCGTTGGCGCCTTGACGCCAAGCTTGGCGGCAAGCGCCCCGGCCGTCAGGCCATCGGTCTCGGCAAGAGCAAGCATCACGCCATCCTGCCCGGCATAAAGGCCGCTCTCAACAAGATTACGAGAAAGGACGGTGCGCATGGAGCGTGCAGCCTGGACGAGCAGTGAAGCGAGCTCCTGCTCGTGCGGTTCGGCGGTGAATTCCTCCTTCTTCTTGCCGTTTTTGGCCTTCTTTTCGGCTTTGCTCTTCTTACCCATGGAACCTCCGCCGAATCCCTTGCACAATTTATAACAATAGTGCTTGCGATTACGAAGTGTATGACTCAAATAACAATTTTACGACAACCGACGCGGAGGTCCGAAGGGAAATGCCGATGCCGAAGCCCCGCTGGGAGGACAATACCGCCGACATGGCATCCTCTTCGCGGCGGGACTGGATCGCTGTCCTGCCGCTCGGCGCACATGAGCAGCACGGGCCGCATCTGCCCTTCGAAACTGATCGGCTGATCGCCGAAGGCATCGTCGAGCGCGTCATTGCGGCGCTTCCCGAGGATCTGCCCGCGACCTTCCTGCCGGTCGAGCCGGTCGGCTACTCGATCGAACATATGGAAGTCCCAGGCACCCGCACTCTGGCCTATGACGAAGCGATCGCGCGCTGGCTCGGCATCGCCGAAGATCTCTATCGGCTCGGCATTCGCAAACTGGTGATGCTGAACGCCCATGGCGGCAACTCTCCGTTGATGACGATCGTCGCGACGGAAGCGCGCGTGCGCTTCGGCATGCTTGCCGTCGCGACGAGCTGGACCCGCTTCGGCCAACCGGATGGCTGGATGGAGGGAGAGGACAAGGCGATCGACATCCATGGCGGCGACATCGAGACCTCGGTGATGCTCGCCCTTTGCCCGGAGAGGGTGAACATGGCAAAGGCGCGGCGTTTCCCCTCCCGACAGAGCGAATTTGCCCGCCGCTTCAAGCATCTGCGCGCCTATGGTCCGCATGCCTTCGGCTGGAAGATGTCGGATATCAATCCGGAAGGTGTCGTCGGTAACGCCGCCGCCGCCACCGCCGAACGCGGCGAGGCCCTGCTCGCTCATGCGGTAACGGGCCTCATCGAGTTGCTCAAAGACGTGGAGGCCTTCGACCTAGGCGATTTCACCTAAATCACGATGACTCTAGAGTCGGATCGACCAAAAATCATAAGCGGGATTCGATTCTAAGAATCTAGCGCGAGATGCGGGCGGAAAACCGCGCATACTTTTCCCCATCCCGCGCTGATCCGAACCGGCGGAAGCGCAGCCGGCGCATTTGCGCTTCGCCCCGTCATCTCCTATATGAGACGCCAACATTAAGATGCCTGTGGCGCATCGCCAATCCTCGAGGCTCCCATGACCGAAACATCGACGCAGAAGCCGATCCCCGTCACCGTGCTCACCGGCTATCTCGGCGCCGGCAAGACGACGCTACTCAACCGCATCCTCAGCGAGAACCATGGGCGCCGCTATGCGGTCATCGTCAACGAATTCGGCGAGATCGGCATCGACAACGACCTGATCGTCGAGTCCGACGAGGAAATCTACGAGATGAACAATG
>JAPSJG010000183.1 GCA_031178305.1 Sinorhizobium sp. | reverse complement strand
ACTAAGGAAGATTTGTTCCTGAAAGGCTTCACCGAGCGCCAGATTTCCATCTTCGGCCCGAGGGCCACCGAGCTCGCCACCGTCATGGCCCAGGCGGCATAGCGCCATGGCGAAGAGGGCGCGCCGCAGTGGGCCCTGCCCCTGTGGTTCACGCGCGGCGCGCTTGCCGGCCCCCCCGAAGAACTCTCTGGAGATTTCCGAAATGATAAAGCTTGGATCCTTCGCGAAGGACTGCATCACGAACTTTGCAGGCGTGGTGACTGGCCATGCGGAATACTTAACCGGTTGCGACCAGTACCTTCTGTCGCCTCGAAGCCCCGACAAAGAGCCAAAGTGGTTCGATGAGCAGCGGCTCGACGTAGATCCAATTATCGCTCCGATCACCATCGACAATAGCAACGGCGCCGGCGCGGACATTCCCGCACCGGTTAAGTGACGAGCCGTGGGGCGCCGCCGTGAGCTGCCCCTGTGGCCATGCGAGGCGCGCTCGCCCGCCTCGCCTTCACTCTTCCCCTTCACCTGATCCTGCTCTGGAGCCTCTGGCCATGACTGAGCATTTCATTGGACATAACAAGGCGCGGCTCGAAGCCAGCCCCAATCGCTTCTTTCTCGCCTGCGCCATCCTCGCGCTCTCGATCGCGTTCCTGATGTCCGCCGCGCTGGCCGGCACCACGGCCTTCCGCAAGGAATGGCAGTTCGCGGCGGATGCAAAGGTATGATGGCTCAGCCTGTCACCCTCCCCATTGGCCACGATGCCGCCACGCGCCGCGAGCGCGCCAGCGCAGTGCCGGTTGCCGCCCTTCGCGGCCATGATCTCACTGTCGCCGAGCGTTCCGCGCTGCTCGACTGCTACGCCACGCCCGATCGCACCTTCCTCGAAATCGCCACGACGCACGGCCTCGACCGCGAGCGGCTGCAGGATCTCTGGTTCGATCTCTTCCTCTTTCCGACCATCCACTGATCCAAGGAAATCGAAAATGACGGTCAAACTCCACGTCCGCAATCCCGTTCCGCCGTCAGGCCTGTCCACCTCGACAGCGCTGCTGAAAGAGCCGGCCGTGCGCGCAGGCTACCTTTCTGGCATGACGATCCCCCGCCTGGCGCTGGCCTTCGGCGTTGCCGAGTATGTGATGCAAGACTACATCGCAGAGCGCCGCTGGGGCTGGAGCGCCGCCGAGCATCGCGGCATCCTCGAGGATAATCGCCGCACAGTCGTCTTCACCCGGGCTTCCCGCGAGACCGGCGGGTACGACATCCGCCCGATCTCGGTTCCGCGCGTCACCATGCATGTCAGGGCACTGGAGGCGCGGGCATGACGGTGCCGTCAGAAACGTTCGACCTCCCGCCCGAGCTGCGCGCGCGAGCCAATGAAATCACCGGCAAGTACCGGATGGCTCTCGCCATGCAGATGGCCGAAGAGCTGGTCGATGCCGGCGTTCCCATGAACCTGTCTTTCCAGATCACCGTCGGCGAGCTTGCCGTAAGTGCAGCGCGCGTGGCCATGATGGCGTGCGTAGGCCTGGAAAAACGTGAGCCCCGCCGCGATCTCTGGATGAAGCGCGCCGAAGAGAACTTCGAGGAGGCCAGGGAATGGTTCGCCAATCTCCAGACGGATGGGCGGATCGATCGGTGCCCGATCTGCGCCGAGCCTTTCAAGACCGATGATATCTGCGCGACAGACATCGAGCTTATGACCTGTCACGCGGCTTGCTTGGAAGGCTCGCCCGTTGTGGATCTCGACAGCGGCGAACCGCTGCCAGAGGGCGAGATGCATACCTACCGCTATGGCGACGAGAACCCAGCACCCGAAACGAGGGAGGCGGGACGATGATCGCGAATTCCAACGAAACTGAACTCCGCACCAAAGCGCGGTCACTCAGAGCCCTCATCAAGCGCAGGCAGGAGCGGATCAGGCAGCTTCGTCTCGATAAGGAGAACGCGGTGTGGAAACTGCGCGAGATCGAGCGCCAGTTGAAGGAGTATGCTCGATGAGCATCGGCTCCACTCACCGCGCCGCGATCAACGCCTTCAACGCGGCAGCCGCCAATCCGCAGCCCGTCAGTCATCGGACCATCCGCACAGCATTCCTCGATCAGAACGTCGAGCTGCCGCTGCGCCTTTCCGAAACGGATGTCGGCGTCGTGCTTGATCGCCACGGCTGCGATGTCTTCACCGTCGACGTGAACAACGAGCGTCCCGACGATGAAGTGCTGGCGATCGCGCTCTTCATCGTCGAGTCTGTCAATGCCGAGGCCGGCTTCACCACGGAGCATCTCAATGCCTAAGCTCCTGCCCTTCCGCATCCATTTCGAAGATCCGGAGATCGCCCCGCTCGATCTCGAAGCGAGCGACGCCGAATCCGCGCGCCAGCTCGCCGCCACCCGCCGCGGCGTCCCCGCCGGCGCCATCCGCAAGGTCAAGATCATCCGGGAGAAGGCCAATGGCTGACGGCACCAAGATCGAATGGACGGACGCCACCTGGAACCCGATCACCGGCTGCGCCGTCGTCTCCCCGGGCTGCACCAACTGCTACGCGATGAAGCTCGCAGGCACGCGGCTCAAGAACCATCCGAGCCGCAAGGGCCTAACGAAGGACACAAAGGCTGGCCCGGTCTGGACCGGCGAGATGCGCTTCAACCGCCAATGGCTCGATCAGCCGCTGCGCTGGACGACGCCGCGCATGATCTTCGTCTGCGCCCATGGCGATCTTTTCGCCGAGGGCGTTGACCAGGTCTGGATCGATCATGTTTTCGCGGTCATGGCGCTGGCGCCGCAGCACACATTCCAGGTGCTGACAAAGCGGCCGGAGCGCATGCGCGAATACATGCTCGGCATGCCCTCTCGAAGGAGCTTCATCGCCGGATATGGCGCACTGGTGCGGGGCGGCAATCTGCCGGATCATTATGAGACCGCCTACGAAGCCATTGCCAAGCCGCTCCCAAACGTCTGGCTCGGCGTCTCGGTCGAGGATCAGAAACGCGCCGAGGAGCGCATCCCGATCCTGCTCGACACCCCCGCCGCCGTCCGTTGGATCAGCGCCGAGCCGCTGCTCGGTCCGCTTGATCTAACGTGCATTCACCAGCCGAATGCCGGCTCCGGCCCTTGGTGGTTCGATGCGCTCACAACAGATCGGATGGGATGGTTTCACGACGAAGCGGCGGCCAAACCGACGGACGAAGATCCTCTGGCCTTCAGCGGCTACAGCCGACTCGACTGGGTTGTCGCCGGCGGCGAGAGCGGCCCCGGCGCGCGGCCGATGCATCCCGATTGGGCGCGCTCGCTCCGCGACCACTGCGCCGCAGCCGGCGTGCCGTTCCTGTTTAAGCAGTGGGGCGAGTGGGTGCCGCAGGTTGGCGCCGTCGACGGTTGGACGATACCGGACGACCCGGAGATCAGCCGGATTGATCATCGCGACTGGGAAGACGACCACTGGGGAGAGCCATATCGGCCAATGTGGTGCGATGACATCGACGATGACACGGTCTCGCGCGTCGGAAAGAAATTCGCCGGCCGCCTCCTCGACGGCATCGAGCACAACGGCTTCCCGGAGGTGCCGCGATGAAAACCTTTGTTGTTGCGGTCTACGGCTTCATGGACGAGCGCGTCGAAGCGGAGACACGGGCCAAAGCCACGTATAAGGCCTTCCGCTCTTTTCGGGATGCTGGCTACCGCTGGGACTTCCATGAGTTCCTGATCAACACGCGCATATGGCAGGCCCGCCGATGATTAAGCCAGTGCGCCTCCAGCTATCTCGTGGCGCAGGCTTTAACCTGCAGGAGACTTCGACTGCGATCAACGGCCTCGAAGCCGTCCACGTCGGCAGGCCGGGCCCATGGGGCAATCCGTTCATCGTCGGCAAGGACGGCGATGCAACCTATTGCGTCGATCTCTACAAGGCGCTGCTTGCCGGGTTCCTACGCGACGGCGCCGATCCCGATATAGCGGCACTGGAGCGCGCGCGCCGCTTTGTTGCCGAGAATGTCGACGAGCTGCGCGGTAAGAACCTAGCCTGCTGGTGCAAGCCAGGCGCACCCTGCCATGCCGACGTTCTTATCGAAGTCGCCAACCGCCCGATCTGCGACGAGGTCGCAAAGTGAACCAGCCCGACCTCTCACCGCAGCAGAAGCGCATGAACGCGATCCGCAACCGGATCGAGCTCGCCGCACGCGATTGGGGCATCCACTCCGATGGCGGCAAGCTCTGCCTGACGGCGGGAACCGGGGAAGGCAATTTCCTCGTGGCAACAATCTCCGACGAGGCACCGATCGGTGAGAGCGAATTGGTTCTGAGCGCCCCCGGCGACCTGATCTGGCTGCTTGAAACCTATGACGCGCTCGCCGGCCGCTTTCGAGCGCTGCGCGCCGAGCTGCGCCGCCACGCGCCCCAGCAGCAGCGGCGCGAGCCCAAGGACTACGCCGCCGAGTGCGCAATGAAATGCGCCGAGCCGGCGTTCAAGGTCTTCCTCGAGGAGTGCCACGGCCTGGCGAAGCCCCTCACCGACGATCGCGCTGCGACAAAGGTCCGCTCGATCCTGAACATCCGCTCGCGCAGCGAGCTGAACGATGACGCGGCCGCAGCTGCCCGCTGGCAGGAGCTGCGCAATGCCTTTGATGCCTGGAGGCGCCGAGGATGAGCAGCCGTCGTGATCGCATCCGCGCAAAGATCATGTCCCGGGTCCGCATCGATCCGGTAACAGGCTGCTGGGAGTGGACCGGCCCTGATTCAGGTAAGAACGGTCGAGGCAAGGGCTACCCCCGCATGTCTCTCGATGGCCAGACGGTCGCAGTCCACATCGCCATGTGGACCAACGAGCATGGCTATATCCCCGGGAAAAAAGAACTCGACCATGCCTGCCGCAATCGCCTTTGCGTGCGGCCGGAAAAGGATCACGTCGAGATGGTCACCCGCAAGGAAAACGCCAAGCGCCGCGAGCAGGCGAAGCGCGGCATGATCGGCCACAACGGCGGGCCGAGGTTGGAATGCGAAGAGGTACTGCAATGAGAACGCTTGCGACGAATGAGAGCGAACGCTCTGTCCGCCGATCGGCCATCCTGCCCACATCGCTGCAGCCCTTCGGCGTCACGCGTGAGCAGGCCGCCGCCCTGTTGAGCATCAGCCCGTCACTGTTCGATAGCGCAGTCGAGGCCGGCACCATGCCGCAGCCGCGCGTGCTCAGAGGCCGGAACATCTGGGACATTGACGAGCTATGGGCAAGCTTCCGCGCGCTGCCACATAAGGTCGAGACCGCGAGCGATCTTGACGAAACACAACCGCAAGGCAATGCTTTCGACAATGCCAAAAAGGGTTGATCACAAACTGCCTAAGGGCGTGAGCCTCGATCGCGACTTCCGCACGCGGGAGCCGCGATATTATTTCCGCGCGCCCGGGAAGAAGAAGGTACGCCTCAAGGAGACGCCGGGCACTGTCGAATTCGACAAGGAAGTAGCCTGCGCACGCCTCGGCATTCCTTATATTCCTGCTGGCCAGGAGGAGAAGCCGGCGACGCCAGCGCTGAAGAGGCAACCGGCCGACGGCTCGGTGGATTGGCTCCTGAAGGAATACAAGGCTCGTGCAAACACCGCGAATGCCACCCTTATGAAGCGCCGGTCGGAGATCCTCGAACAGGTGTGCGATTACAAGTTCGGGAAGGCCCGCTGCGGCGACCTGCCTTATGCCGACATGCGCAAGCGGCATGTCGTGGAGATTCGCGATGCCATCCGCGAGAAACCGGGCGCTCGGAACGATGTGAAGCGGGCAATATCCGCTATGTTCTCATGGGCCGTCGAAAGCGATCTGGCTTCCATTAACCCCGCAGCGAAGATCAAGCTGCTTTACTCCGGTGACGGTTTTCATACGTGGACTGTCGACGAGGTACGGCAATTCGAGGCGAAGCACCCGGCAGGATCGAAGGCGCGCCTAATGCTCCACCTGGCGCTCTATACCGGCCTGCGCCTCAGCAGCCTTGCGATCCTCGGCCGTCAGCACATCCGCAACGGCATTCTGACCATTCGCCCCGAGAAGACGAGGAAGTCAAGCGGCGTGACGGTCGAGATCCCGGTGCTGCCGGAGCTGCTAAAGACGATCGATGAAAGCCAGACGGGCAACCTGACATTCCTCGTGACGGAGTTCAACAAGCCCTTCACGGTCAACGGCCTCGGCAACAAGATGCGCGACTGGTGCGACCAGGCAGAGCTCTTCCATTGCAGCACCCACGGCCTACGCAAGGCCGGCGCCACGATCGCCGCCGAGAACGGCGCGACCGACGAAGAGCTGATGGCAATTTTCGGCTGGACGACGAAGAACCAGACCACCACTTACACGAAGAAAGCGCGTCGAAAGCAGATGGCGGCGGGCGCAATGCACAAGCTCGTACCGGGGTAATCTTCAATCCAAATTATGGCGCATCATCATGCAGTAGGCGTATTCTTTGATGTAATCTTCTGTAAGCCTACCAATGATCGGATCAGGGTAGCCGTCCCAGCAGCCGAAATACTCCGTGCTCCATGGAAGGACAATGACGGCTTCGGGATCCAATACAAACCTTGTGGCCCTCGGGAGGCCAATCTCCCGTAGGTGGGCGTGGTGCTGAATGATGAGGTCGATGCGCTTGCGCTGCACGAATTTGAGGTTCTTCGTGCCATAGGCAACACGAACCGCCAGCTTTCCAGAGGTCGCGCCTTTCAACACATCAAGTACTAGGCAAGGTCGCAAACGCAACTCTGCCTTCGGCTTCGTCTCCGGATAGTAGCCGGCCACGATGTCGAAGGCAGAAGGAGGTTGATCAATCCAGTTAGGCTGCGGGGTGGTTAGAGCCGAATCCGTCGACAACGACCCACTCCTCAGCGCCTATCACACCCTGTGCACGCTTACGCATCGAGTCCACTGCCTCGATAGTCACGTCGTCGTCGTATTCGAAGGCGCCCCTCGGGAAGCCGTCGAATTCATCCGCCTGCGCTCTGGTGTGAACGTGCTTTCTTTTGGCGTTGGCCATGTCATGTCTCTCCCAAGTGCAGTCAGTTAACCACGGAACCCGCACTCGATCAACGTAGGCGTTGGTCGTAGGTTCCATCTAGTGTGTTTTGATTTGGTTAACCCGCATGGATTGGTTGCGTATCCTAGAGATGAGGCTTCCTAACATGAGATTCAAGGAAAGGAAAATGACAAATATGTCACATCTCCGTTGCGCTCAGCGCAAAACCCGCTAACGGGAGCTGCTCAGCAAAAACTGCGGAACAAATGCGGCTCATTTTTGTCCCACATTTTATCCATGGAAAATTGTGGGGCAAAAACAGCCAAAAAACCAAGAAAAAACAACGAATGTTTTGAATGTTGGTGCCCCATGCCGGAGTCGAACCAGCACTCCTTTCGGAACTCGATTTTGAGTCGAGCGCGTCTACCAATTCCGCCAATGGGGCTAGAGGCATGCGTGATATTAGCGCTTGCGATTTACACGATC
>JAPSJG010000182.1 GCA_031178305.1 Sinorhizobium sp. | reverse complement strand
GTTCGCGCCGCATAGGCCAGAACGAAGCCCAGAAACACCGCCGCAAGTGCAGTCAGACCGGATACGAGCACGCTGTGCATGAACGCATCGATGAGGCGCGGGGCAAGGAACTGGTCGATGCGCTTCAGGGCGAAGTTGCCGAGCACGAGGACGGGAATGACGAAGCCCGAGAGCACAGGGAGCAGGCACGCTGCAGTTGCCGCGAGCTTCTTCCAGCCGGTGAGCTTAAGCCTCACGACGTCATGGACGGCGGCCGTCGTCTTCTGGCTGGAAAAGCGCTGTTTGCGCCGCGCGGCGCGCTCGACCATCATCAGCCCCACGACGATGACGAGCATGATACAGGCGATCTGAGCAGCTCCCGCAAGGCTGCCGCGATTGAGCCAGGTGTCGAATATGGAGAAGGTGAGGGTTTGGACACCGAGAAACTCGACCGCGCCGATATCGTTCAGCGTCTCCATGGCGACGAGGGTGAGGCCGATCATGATCGCAGGCCGCGCCATTGGAATCTGGATGCGCAGGAACACCTTGGCCGGACCCGCGCCGAGCGTGCGCGCCACATCCGCCGCCGCGCGTCCTTGCATCAGGAACATCGAGCGGCAGGCGAGATAGACGTAAGGGTAGAGCACCGAGCTCATCACAAGCACCGCGCCGCCAAGCGAGCGCACGTCCGGGAACCAGTAATCCCGGCTCGTCCGGAAACCGAACAGCGCTCGGACCAGCCCCTGCACCGGACCGGTATAGGTCAAGAACTCGCCGAAGGCGTAGGCCGCAAGATAGGCGGGGATCGCGAGCGGCAGCACGAGCGCGGCGGAAAGCAAACGGCGCAGCGGAAACTCGCATGTCGCCACCAGCCATGCCGTCACGACGCCGATGACGGCCGTTGCGGCACAGGTCATTGAAACGAGCAGCAGCGTTCGCCCCGTCGCGCGCGGGATGACGTATTGGATCAGGTGCGGCCAGTCCGCATTCCCGCCGGAAATGGCAAGCCACGCAATTGCGAGGATCGGCATCAGCACGATAGTGGAGGCAAGACCTGCAAATGTCGCAAGCATCCGATGCGACAGGCCCGTACCGAAACTGGCATAGCGCCGTCTGAGGCTTTTGGCGATGAACTGCAAGCGATCGATTCCAAGGCAATTCGTTGACAGCAGCCGGCAAACTGGCTCCTGCAGGTCAACATTTCCTTACAGCATCGGCGCTCAGTTCGCCAAGACACGTTGCGAGGGGAAGGCAATCTCGACCAAGGTACCCTCGTTCGGCGCCGAGTTGATCGAGAATTGCGCGCGATTGGCCTCGGCCATCGCTTTGGTCAGCGGCAGCCCGAGACCGGTACCGTCGCCGCGTTTGCGCCCGCCGGTCGTCACTTGCCTGAACGGCTTCATCGCCTGATCCAGCTCGTTGCGGGTCATGCCGATGCCGGTGTCGCGTATTCGCAGGATGACGCTGCCGTTGGCCTCATAGGAGGTCGACACGACGATCTGGCCGCCGGACGGTGTGAAGCGTATGGCGTTGGCGAGTATGTTAAGTGCAATCTGTTTGATCGATCGGCCGTCGGCAACGACCTCCGGCACGGAGGCAGAGAGCGAGGTGCGGATGATCACGCGCTGGCTGTTGGCCTGTGGCTGGACCAGCGAAACCGCTTCGGAGACCGCCTCGTTTATGTCCACGGCGCTGAAGTCGAGTTCCATCTCGCCGGCTTCGATCTTCGAGATGTCGAGCAGGTCGTTGACGATGTCGAGCACATGCCGACCCGAGCGGCCGATGTCGCCGGCATATTCGATGTAGCGCGGATGGCCCACCGGTCCGAAATGCTCGCTCGCCATCATGTCGGAAAAGCCGATGATCGCGTTGAGCGGGGTGCGGATCTCATGGCTGACCCTTGCCAGGAACTCCGACTTGTGGGCGTTCGCAGTTTCGGCCGCCCGCTTGGCGTTGCGCAATTCTTCCTCGGTGCGCTTCCACTGGGTGATGTCGCGGATGACGGCACAATAGCCGTTCGAGGAGGCGAGCCGGCCAATCGTCATGAACAGCGGGATGAAGCCGCCGCCCGCCTCGCGGCCGATCACTTCGCGGCCGTCGTTCAGCACGCTCGCTACGCCATGGCCGGAAAGACCGTGCAGATAGTCGATCACCGCCTTCTGGCTCTCATGGGCGAAGAGGGCGGCAAAGGGCTTGCCGCGCATTTCATCCTCGTCATAGTTGAAGAGGGCACTCGCCGAGCGGTTCATCGTGCGGATATCGCCATCCTGGCCGAGGACGACGACGCCGTCGGTAGCTGTTTCAAGGATAGAGCGGAGCTCCTCGATCTCCATCCGCAGGCGCTCTTCGAGTTCAACGGCAGCCTCGTCCTCCTTCGCTGCGTCTTCCGCACGGATGGCTGAGGGGCTCAACGCAAGCATGAGTGCGCCTCTGCCCTCCCAGCGGATCGAATGCAGATGGGCGCTGACCGGCACGAGTTCGCCATTTGCGCGGACGAGCGTCATCGTGCCGTCAGTCTCGCGGGCATGTTCGTCGCCTTGCGCGAAGAGTGCCGCAAGGCCGCCCTCATGCGCGAAGGCTTCAAGATCGTCATATCCGGTGAGCCGCAGGAATGCCGGATTGGCGTGCAGCGGTTCGTCGCCGCAATGGATGAGCAGTGCCACCGGCAGTCGATCGAGGATTTCGCTGCTCATCCCGACGCCGATACGCTCGGCAGGGCCGGCGCCTTCGCCGGCTGCGAGTGGCGCGCCGCCCTCTTCGGCGATTGGCTCGGCAACCGAGACCTTGCTCTCGGTCGTTTCAGGTACGGACGTGGCCTCCTGGGCAATGGGCGCTTCCGTCGCCGGTTCGACCCTATCCTCGCCTGCGGCATCCCTTTGTGAGGGCGCATCGAAACGCGCGCCGAGCTGCCGCGCGATTTCGCGGAAGGCCGCCTGCTCGCCGCGCGTTAGAGCCCCGGCTCCCGCCGGCCGGCGCTCGTCAAGGTCGATGATCTTGTCCGATGCCGGCCGTTCGGACGTATCGACGATGCGCAGTGCGGGCCGCTCGCCGCCGAAGGAATCGTCCGCAGCGGCAGCTTTCTCCGCCGACTTGTCTTCAGGTCCAAAGCCGGGCGCAGGAGTGACGCGAGGAGCCTCAGCCCTCGCAGCATCGAGGTCGGGGTCCTCTATCTCCAGCGCTTCTGCGAGTTCCTCTGCTGCCTCTTCCCGGACGGCCTGTAGCGATGCCTCTTCATCGCGAGGCATCGCCGCGCGTCCGAAGGACAGGCCGCTCGCCTTCTCGTCCGGCACCGCATCGGCGACACGGACGATGCCGAAGCCGCGGAAGCCGTCAAAATCCCGTGTCCGCGAATAGGTAGGGAGGGCGGCGAGATCGACCGGAACCTTGAGGGTCGTGCCTTCGACCGGCCAGAGGATCGTCTTGCCTGACCAGGTATCGCGGCGATGCAGCAGCTCATTGATCTTGTTATCCGGGTCGAGATCGTAACGGGCGGCAAGCTCTTCGAAGTTCATGCCGACTACGTCGGCGGCATTCGGGCCAACGGCGGAGGCGAACTCCTCGGATATTTCGCTGAATTGCCCCTCCGCGTCGATCTTCCACACGAAGCGGACCGCCCTCCCGGCCGGGTTGAAGACGAAATCGGATGCGAAAGCCTCCCTTGGGCGATCATCCCTCGCCACCTCCGCCGACGGGGGGAGGGCTTGTTCATCTGTCGCTAACTTCTCGCTACCGGCCGCCGCGGGCTCGAAATCCGATTCCTCCTGCGTCTCTGTCACCGCGCTGCCTTCGCCGGCCTCGTTGGGTGTCTGCGCAGCCGGGGAACTTTCGGAACTACCCTCTTCTCTCCCTTCCGCACGCTCTTCCGGCGTGGTCGGAGATGCTTCTTCGGCCGCTATGGGCGGCAAGGCTTCCACTTCGCCCGACTCTCGCTGGTCATGAGCCTCCTCGTCTTCGACGGCTGTGCCTTCCAGCACAGCTTCCACCGCGAACAAGAGATGCAGCGCCGGGTAATCGGAAATCCTGCCGATCGCGGCCGGCAATTGCCCCTTTTCTGTTGCCACGGGACGCTTGATCAGCCGGTCCTTGTCGCGCGCCACGGCCGAGACGAGCGTCCGGCGGACCGGCGTCGACAGCCCCAGACGCTCAAAGCCGATGGATTGCGCTATCACCTCACCATCGTCATCGAGCACGGCCATGTGCGTGTCCGGCCCGTCGAGCCCGGCGATCATCGCAGCGGCGCGCTCCTTGGTCGAAAGCGCCTTGCCATTATGCGGCGCAGTGAAGAGAACGGCGTCCTCGCCCTCCCGGATGCGGATCAACTCCACTGTTGCGTTGAGCGGCAGTCGGCGGAAGCCTGCCGAGATCCGGATCAGGAGCTGCCGGCGGTCGCCGACGCTGGCAAGCTGCGCCGCGGTTGCGCGCAATTGGCGGAGCGAGAGGTCGTTCACATTGAGCGCGGCGTCGATGAAGTCGTAGACCGAAGCCATGCCGAACAGCTTCGCGCCCTGGTCATTGGCCCAAAGCGCGCGTGCGAGGTCCTTTGAAAACAGGACGCACGCATCCCCCCGGGCAAAATGCTCCCGCACCCGTTGATGCACGGCAATGTCGATGAAGGGATACTGTCTCGCGGGCATGGGCAGGCCTATTGACGGGTCGCTGGCGCGTTAACACTCTATTAATACCCGGCCGTTCGGCGAGGGTCCAGCAACGGCGCCCCTTCGGCGATCTCTTTCACATTAGAGGGTTAACGTCACTAATTGTGCACTGCACAAAAGATGTTGCAATGCACAAAGAAATCGGCTACAAGATCGGCACCACCCACCCAGGCCCCTCTCAAGAGGGCCACACCAAGGAGCGCATGCCATGGCTACCAGGAAGACGGAAGACGCCTTTTCCCTTTCCTTCGACCCGTCCAAGTTTGCTGACACCTTCCGCGATTTCGCCGAGAAGGGTGCAGTACAGTCGAAAGAGGCCTATGCCAAGATGAAGGTCGCCGCCGAAGAGGCGACGAAGACCGTCGAAGCGACGTTTGAAAATGCCCAGTCGGGCTCCGTCGAACTCGGCCTCAAGGCAATCGACGCGCTGCGTACCAATGCCGAAAACTCGCTCTCGTACATGGAGAAGCTGCTCGGCGTGAGGTCGGTTTCCGAGCTCGTCGAACTGCAGACGGCCTTCATCCGCAAGCAGGCGGAACTTGCCGTCGAACAGGCCAAGACGATGCAGGAAGCAACCCGCAAGGTTGCCGAGGACGTTGCCAAGCCCGGCAAGGAAGCCGCGGAAAAGGCAATGTCCAACTTCAAGCGCGCCTGATCGGTTGAGCGATTCAATAGACGCCATTTGCAAAGACCGGGTGGCTTGCCATCCGGTCTTTTTGCTGGATAATCTGAACTTAAGGCTTGCAAATCGGCAGGAGTGACCGTATGTGAGCCGCCAAGCGACTTGCAGGCGACTTCGGGTCGCTCCCCGAGTGCGGTTGTAGCTCAGTTGGTTAGAGCGCAGGTTTGTGGCACCTGAGGTCGGTGGTTCGAGACCACCCAACCGTACCATTTTCTTCTAGTAAAGATCAGCCACTTACGCATTCCCCGAAGCGAATACAAGTTCAGGCGTTTTTGACCTTCATACCGTCACCATACGGTGATGAAAGGTATAGGAGCTTTCGTCGGCTTGAGATCACCGATCTACGTCAAGGTCGGCGGCGCGCAGCCCTGTTATGACGCAGCCCTTGCGGTCACCGCAGTTGCTTGCATGGTGCGCCATCCGCCGTATTCCGCCGCAAATAGAAATGGCGCGACTACAGGGCTCGGCTGGACCGCGTCCGCCAAATCAAATTTCACCGAACACAGTTAGGCACTTAATTGGGGTAGTGGCTTCCGCACCGAAGACGCGCTTGACACATCCATATTATGGCATACCATAACACCTAATAGTTCATGGGAAGGATGCCCGATGCCCGTTCAGATCCGCAAGACGCTGCTCCAGATCGAAACGACGCTGGTCGAGGGAGGCAAAGCCGCCCCGCAGCCTTTGAAGCTGTTTTCGGCGCTGGCGGTGGTGAAAAATCCGTGGGCTGGGCGAGGCTTCGTCGAAGATCTGAAGCCGGAGATCCACGCGGCAGCACCGGTGCTAGGAGAGCTCCTGACCAAGATGATCATCGATGCCGTCGGCTCCGGCGAGGCGGTCGAAGCCTATGGCAAGGCCGCCGTCGTCGGGCTCGACGGTGAGATCGAGCATGCCTCGGCGCTTATCCACACCTTGCGCTTCGGCAATCATTATCGGCATGCGGTCGGCGCCAAGTCATACCTTGCCTTCAGCAACACGCGCGGCCCGGCCAATGCCCCTGTGATGATCCCCCTGATGGACAAGAACGACGAGGGACGCCGTTCGCATTATCTGACGATCCAGACGGCGATACCGGATGCGCCGGCCGCCGATGAAATCGTCGTGGCGCTTGGCGCATCGATCGGGGGACGACCACATCACCGTATCGGTGACCGCTACCAGGATCTGAAGGAGCTTGGGCAGGACGTCACCAATCCGGCCGGCGTCTGAGCGGCGGTGGACAACTCGATGCACACGGCTACATCAAACACATCCGGGGAGGGCGGCGCATCCCTCCCGCGCAAGACCACTGCGCGCGGCGCCGCCTACTTCGAAGCCGGCGAGGGCGAGACGTTAATCCTCATCCACGGCGTCGGCATGCGCCTCGAGGCCTGGGCGCCGCAGATCGAGGTTTTCGCAAAAAACCACCGGGTCATCGCGGTGGATATGCCCGGCCATGGCGAGAGCGAAAAAATCCCGGCAGGCAGCACGGTTCAGGATTACGTTGCCTGGTTCGGCTGCTTTCTGGACGACATGAGGATCGCACGGGCAAATATCGCCGGACATTCGATGGGTGCACTCATTTCCGGCGGCGCGGCGGCAAGCTTTGCCGACCGGATCACACGTGTCGCTTACCTCAACGGCGTTTATCGCCGCGATCCCGCGGCAAAGACGGCGGTTCTGGCGCGCGCGGCGGCGATCCGCACAAGCGGCGTAGATACGGAAGGGCCGTTGCTCAGGTGGTTCGGCGATGATCCGCAAAGCCAGCGGGCGCGGGAACTCACCCGCGCGTGGTTGGAGGCGGTCGATCCGGAGGGTTACGCAATCGCCTATACCGCCTTTGCCGGCGGCGATGAGACCTATGCCGATTGCTGGCCCTCCGTCACATGCCCCGTCCTTTTCCTCACCGGCTCGGGAGACCCGAATTCCACGCCGGAGATGGCCGAACAGATGGCATCTCTGACGCCGAGGGGATGGGCGCGCATCGTCGATGGTCACAGACACATGGTCAATCTGACCGCCCCTGAGATCGTCAACGCGCTGATGGCGGAATGGCTGACTTGCAGGGAGAAACCGGTATGACTGCGGAAGTTCTCGACCCGAGAGCCTTGCGAGACGCGTTTGGCGCATTTGCGACCGGAGTGACGGTGGTGACGGCGAGC
>JAPSJG010000578.1 GCA_031178305.1 Sinorhizobium sp. | reverse complement strand
TGAACCTTCTGCAGGCGCTCGCAAGCCTCTTCGTGCTCCTGACCCTTGCGATCCTGGTACGCCATGCGATGAATGACGGGGTGCTCGACAGCTCCGTTCCGACGCTCGGCGAACAGGCGATCTACACGCTGCTTGCAATCGGGGCCTCTGGCGTCTTTATGACCCTCGACGGCAGATCGCCGAGCCCGGTTTTCCGCTATGGCGGCATGGCGCTGGGCCTGCTCTCGATGCTGTCGGTGCTCGCCGCCCATTTCGTCACCCTGAACCCCTATTTGAGCGGCGAACTACTCGGGTCGATTCCCTTCTTCGACCTGCTGTTCATCGGCTACCTCTTGCCGGCGATCGGCTATGCCGGCCTTGCCTGGTATGCGCGTGGCAGGCGGCCCTTGCCCTATGTGACGGCACTTGCGGTCAGCGGCGCCATTCTCGCCTTCGCCTGGGCGACCTTGAGCGTGCGGCGCTTCTGGCAGGGTGAAAGCATTGCCGACTGGAAGGGCTTTCTTCAGGGAGAAACCTACACCTATTCGGTCGTCTGGCTGGCGCTTGGGGTCCTGCTGCTCGTCGCCGGCTCGCGTTTCGACGCCAAGAGCATTCGCATCGCTTCGGCCGTGCTCGTCTTCATCGCGGTGGTAAAGGTCTTCCTCATCGACATGTCGAATCTCGAAGGCATTCTCAGGGCGCTCTCCTTCATCGGCCTCGGTGGGGCGCTGATCGGCATCGGCCTCTTCTACCAGCGGATATTGTCGGCTCGCGGACCGGCTGATGCGCCCGTAGCTGCAGCGGGGACTACCGGCGAAGGTAGGGGCCACGCATGAGTGGCATTTCCGCTCTAGCCGCCGCATTTGCGCCCCATCAGGAGCTTGCATGCGCGCTTCTGCCGCACGCCTTTTCCAGCGACGACGGCTCGCACGATGCCGCACATCTCATCCGGGTGTGGAAGAACGCCAAGCGCATCCAGGCGGAGGAGGGAGGCGATGCGCGCCAACTCGCGGCCGCGGTGCTGTTGCACGATTGCGTCGCCGTCGAGAAGAACTCGCCGCTGCGCGCCGAAGCCTCGCGACTTGCCGCCGAAAAGGCATGGCAGATCCTCGACGGGCTCGGCTGGCGAACGGCTGAAATCTCGCCCGTCGCCCATGCCGTCCTGACGCACAGCTTTTCCGCCAACATCCCGCCGGAAACGCTCGAGGCGAAGATCCTGCAGGATGCCGACCGACTCGATGCCATCGGTATGGTTGGCGCCGCCCGCTGCTTCTATATCGCCGGGCGCATGGGAAGCGGCCTTTACGATCCGCTCGATCCGATGGCCGAGGACCGTCCGCTCGACGACAAGGCCTTCGCGATCGACCATTTCGAAACGAAATTGTTCCGGCTCGCCGATGGCTTACAGACGGAGGCGGGCCGTCGGCTGGCGATCGAGCGGCAGGAGCGGCTGCGCGGCGTGCTTGCCATGCTGCTCGATGAAATCTAAAAACATTCAACATTTTGCTGCCGCTCGATGAATCAAATTGCGAGGGGGCTTGATCAGTGTCTGAACTCGGAATACCACCATGAAAGTGACCGGCCTCAACATCCACCCGTTGAAAAGCGGGCGTGCCATTGCGCAAACGGCCGTGACGGTCAATCTAGACGGGCTCGCCGGCGACCGGCGCTTCATGGTGGTCGAGCCGGA
>JAPSJG010000181.1 GCA_031178305.1 Sinorhizobium sp. | reverse complement strand
GGTCGTAATGGGCGCCCTCGTCCGTGTGCAGCGTCTTCCAGTATTCGAGCGCCATGTCCCAGGCCTTGCCCTTGGGCGCGCGCGGCCGGTCCTTGATATAGTCGAAGGTGGTCTCGTCCGGCGCGATCAGGCCGGCGCGGGCGCCGCCTTCGATCGTCATGTTGCAGACGGTCATGCGGCCCTCCATCGACAAGGAACGAATCGCCTCGCCGGCGAACTCGATGACGTGGCCGGTGCCGCCGGCCGTGCCGATCTCGCCGATGATGGCAAGGATGATGTCCTTGGCGGTGACGCCATGCGGCAATTGGCCGTCGACGCGCACCAGCATGTTCTTCGCCTTCTTCTGGATCAGCGTCTGCGTCGCCAGCACGTGCTCGACTTCCGAGGTGCCGATGCCGTGCGCCAGCGCCCCGAAGGCGCCATGCGTCGAGGTGTGGCTGTCACCGCAGACGATCGTCATGCCCGGCAGCGTGAAGCCCTGCTCGGGGCCGACGATGTGGACGATGCCCTGGCGTTTGTCGTTCTCCGAATAATACTCCACGCCGAAATCGGCGGCGTTCCTGGCGAGCGCCTCGACCTGGATGCGGCTCTCCTCGTTCTTGATGCCGAGGTGGCGGTCCGGCGAGGTCGGCACGTTATGATCGACGACTGCGAGCGTCTTTTCCGGCGCGCGGACCTTGCGGCCGGCCATGCGCAGGCCCTCGAAGGCCTGCGGACTCGTCACCTCGTGTACGAGGTGACGGTCGATGTAGAGAAGACAGGTGCCGTCGTCCTGCTGGCTTACGAGGTGATCGTCCCAGATCTTGTCATAAAGGGTACGCGGTGCGCTCATGGCGAAATATCCATTGAATTGTCAAATACGGGAAAGCCGGCGGGCGGCGGGAAACAGCACTGATCGAGCGATCAGGATAGGCGGCTCGTAAGCGCGCCGCAAACGCGCGCGAAGAAACGGGCCGGCAGACGCTTGTGGTCTTGCAGCACGACGATCTTCTGCTCGCGACATCCGAATTTGGATTCCATGGCCGGTGCTCATATCAATTTTTCCACAGCTTCGCAATTGGCGAGATCGCACTGCGCCGTCTCGGCCTCCTTGTTCAGTTCGGCCGCGTAAGGATCCGGCTATTTGCTGTGTGTGCCTTTCGCGACCGGCTTGCGAACAAAGTTAAAAAGACGAAATATTTGGTTGCAACAATTACAATAAGTTAGCGGCGGGGTTTCCAAGGGCGACGAGTGCGTGGGTAAAAAAGCTCTGGCGCCTGATGACGCACGCCTTGCGCGATTGCGTGAGTTGGCACCCGTTATGGTCGAGCTCTGGCGGATCATGGTTAAGGTTTCCAAAAAACCCGTGAACGTTATGAAAACGCGCAGTGGAAACCTGCCGGCTAAACGTTTGACTCGCCTAGATCGTTTATTAAAAAGACGTTAACCTTTGACTGGGCGCCGTTAAAGTTGCCTGTGGGTTAACGCCGCGCGGCAGTCCGGCGGGATTCCGGTTCGCCCTGCCGTGTGTTTAGAGTCAGGTCATGAAGACTGTTTCGATCGAGGTCAGGCCAGGAGAGCCGCATGAGGCGGCGGCGATTGCCGATGTGCATCGCGCCTCGTGGCTGCAGGCCTATGGCGGACTGATCCCGCACCGGCCACTGATCCGGATGGTCAACCGCCGCGATAAGGGCTGGTGGCGAAAGGCTACGCGCGGCCCGGCGACGCTGCTCGTCATCGACGTGGCGGGAACGATAGCTGGCTATGCGACGCTGGGCTTGAGCCGCGCACGGGCGCTGCCGCAGGAAGGCGAGATTTACGAGATCTATCTCCGCCCCGAATACCAGGGCATGGGCCTCGGGCGCATCCTCTTCCGCGAGGCCAGGAGCCTCTTGAGGTCGCTCGGCTGCGAGGGGGTCGTCGTCTGGTGCCTGGAAGATAGCGACCAGGCCTATCAGTTCTTCCTTTCGGCCGGCGGCTGCGATGTCGCCGAAGGCATGGAGGATTTCGGCGAGAAGCACCTGAAGAAGGTCGGCTTCGTCTGGAAGTGAGCCGTCGCGCTCCTGCTCGCAGGCCTCTACCGGCCCGGCAATTCATCCGCCGTCACGAAAGTCATATTGCATCGCGGCATGTTTCCCTTTATCCGACGGGGCAACTTTTCAATTACCCTGGAGGTGCTCATGCGGATCGACGCGATTTCCATTGGAAAGAATCCACCGGAAGATGTCAACGTGATCGTGGAAGTCCCCGTCGGCGGGCATCCGATCAAGTATGAAATGGACAAGGAAGCCGGCACGCTGGTCGTCGACCGCTTCCTCTATACGCCGATGACCTATCCGGGCAATTACGGCTTCGTGCCGCATACGCTTTCCGACGACGGTGATCCGATCGATGTGTTGATCTGCAACACGCGCCCGCTGGTGCCGGGCTGCGTAATCAATGTCCGCCCGATCGGCGTGATGATGATGGAAGACAATTCCGGCAAGGACGAGAAGATCATTGCCGTGCCGTCGGGACATCTGACCAAACGCTACGACAAGGTGCATGACTACACCGACCTGCCGGAAATCACGCTCAAGCAGATCGAGCACTTCTTCGAGCACTACAAGGACCTCGAGCCCGGCAAATGGGTGAAGATCTTCGGCTGGAAGGATGCGAGCGTCGCCAGGCAGCTGATCGTCGAGGCGATCGAACGCGCCAAGGCTAAAAAGTGACCAGAGTTATCGCTAACTAGATCACGATGATTTTTGGGTCGGATCGACCTAAAATCATAAACGTGATCGATTCCCAGGAAGTCAGCGCGGGGTGCGGGCGGAAAACCGCGCACACTTTTCCTAATCCCGTGATATCTCGGCGAGCCGCTTTTCAATCTCCTCCGGGTCGGCTTCGATCCGGAGGATTTTTTTGCGCTGCGTGTCGCCGATGACGAGTGAGATCCTATTCTTCGGGACGCCGAGGACCTTGGCAATCAGCGCTATCAGGGCCTGATTCGCCTTGCCCTTCTCCGGCACCGCGCGCACCCGCACCTTGAGATGCTCCTCGCCGTCGGAGCCCGTCTCGAAGCCGTCGATTGCGTCGCGGCTTGCGCTCGGCGTCAGGCGCACCGTTAGACGCGCATGATCGTCGAGAGCGGTTAAGGCTTTAGCCACTTAGCCGA
The DNA here is from genome assembly GCA_031178305.1 of Sinorhizobium sp. GTDB lineage: Bacteria > Pseudomonadota > Alphaproteobacteria > Rhizobiales > Rhizobiaceae > Sinorhizobium. The sequence goes on along the minus strand of JAPSJG010000181.1, from coordinate 4,339 downwards.
GCAGCGCCGAAGCGACAGTGGTGTTCAGAAAATACCAGATGAAATAGAGGATCACCAGGACGACCAGCGGCGACAGATCGATGCCGCCCATGTCCGGCAGGAAACGACGGATCGGGCGATAGAGGGGTTCCGTCAGCTGATAGAGCGAACGGCCGATCATGTTGATCGCCTGGTTGTTCACATTGATCACGTTGAAGGCGTAGAGCCAGGAGAAGATGGCCGATGCGATGATCAGGAACCAGGCGATATTGATGATGAGGTTCAAGGTTGCGATGACTGCAAGCATGCCGGTCTCCAATTCGTCGTTGACAGACATGTAGACATTGGGAACTAAACGGGCAAGTACGTCGCTTGGCCCCGCCCATTCATGTTTAACGGCGCGGTCCGCCAAATTTCCCCTCCGAGGAGTGCTTTCCGCCATGTCGGCCGATCACGCTGCGCATCGCTTCGCCGCCTTCCGGCATGTAGGCTACCGACGCTACTTCTTCTCGCGCTTCCTTGCCTATTTCGCCGTCCAGATCATGTCCGTTGCGGTCGGCTGGCAGATCTACGATCTGACGCGCGATCCCTTCGCGCTCGGGCTCATCGGCCTCTTCCAGTTCCTGCCGTCGCTCGCTCTGATCCTCGTCACCGGCAGCGTGGCGGATCGCTATAACCGCCGCGTCATCATGGGGCTCTGCATGCTGGTCGGCACGTTCTGCGCGGCGGCACTGCTGATGCTGACGGTGACGGGTCTGTTTTCGCCCTGGCCAGTCTATGCGATCCTGATCGTCTTCGGTATCGAGCGGGCTTTCCTGGCGCCCGCCGCCCAGTCGCTCGCTCCCAATCTCGTGCCGCCCGAGGATTTGGCGAATGCCATCGCCTGGAACTCGACGTCCTGGCAGACGGCGACGATCGTCGGGCCTGTGGCGGGCGGTTTGATCTATGGTCTCGGCCCCACGGTACCCTATGCGGTCAGTCTCTCTTTCTTCACGGCGGCGTCGCTTATGGTGTTTGCCGTGCCGAAGCCTACGCAACGCTCTCCCGCCGGAGCGCAGAGCTGGCAGACGATCACCGCCGGCTTCAGTTACATCAAGGCCGAGAAAGTGGTGCTCGGGGCGATATCGCTCGACCTCTTCGCCGTGCTGCTCGGCGGTGCCGTGGCGCTGATGCCGGTCTTTGCGCGCGACATCCTGGTGCTCGGACCCTGGGGCCTGGGGCTCCTGCGCGCCGCTCCAGGCATCGGTGCCGTCGGCATGGCGCTCTGGCTTGCTGCCCATCCGATCCGCGACAGCGCCGGGCTTTACATGTTCACCGGCGTTGCGCTTTTCGGTCTTGCCACCATCGTCTTCGGCTTGTCCACGACGGCCTGGCTGTCGATCGCAGCACTGGTCGTCATGGGGGCCGCCGACATGATTTCGGTCTATGTGCGCGAGACCCTGATCGCGCTCTGGACTCCGGACGAGCTGCGCGGCCGGGTCAATGCCGTCAACATGGTCTTCGTCGGCGCGTCCAATGAGCTCGGCGAGTTTCGCGCCGGCACAATGGCCTCGGGCTTCGGCGCCGTTTTCGCAGTGGTCTTCGGCGGGTTCGGCACCCTGCTGGTGGCGCTCCTGTGGGCAATCGGCTTTCCGCAATTGCGCAGGATCGATACGCTCGATGTGCCAGAGGAGCGGCGGACGGAGTGATTCAGTGCGGGGGCTCCTAGCGCGGGATGAGGAAAAGTGTGTGCGGTTTTCCGCCTGCATCCGGCGCGAACTTCCTGGAGTCGATCACGTTTATGATTTCAGGTCGATCAGACCTTAGACATCGTGGTCTAAGGGCGGATGAGATTGGGGCCTCGCCCTCGGAAGGCAAGCCTATGCTCGTCTTTCCGACTGTCGGCGCCGCGCAAGAAGATCAGGTCGAGAAAACTCTCCATCCAGGTTCGCAACGGGCGGTCGTGGAGCATACGGCCGTCGAGATGCGCCTTGCCCATCTGGGCGCCCGGCAGCACGAAACGGTGGGCGCCGTGGACGACCCAACGATGCATCATCGCCCGGGTCAACTCGCCATGAAACTGAATGCCCCAGGCATTTTCGCCATAGCGGAAGGCCTGGTTGGGGTAGGTGTCGCCCGTCGCCAGCAGCTCAGCGTCCCTCGGCAGGTCGAAGCCCTCGCGGTGGAAATGGTAAACCATGGCCGGCCAGTCCATCAGCGCCTTTCCCTCTTCGGTGGGCTTGAGCGGATACCAGCCGATTTCGGTCATGCCCTCGTGATGGGGCGCAACCTCGCCGCCGAGATTGCGTGCGAGCATCTGCGCGCCGAGGCAGATGCCGAGGTATGGCTTGTTCTCTTTCAGCGGCACCGACAGCCAGTCGATTTCGCGGCGAACGAATTCCTCCTCGTCGTTTGCGCTCATCGGCCCGCCGAAGACGATCGTGCCGGAATGGGCCGCCAGTGTCGGCGGCAGGTCGTCGCCGAGCGCCGGGCGGCGAATATCGAGGCGGAAGCCCTTCTGCTCGAGGATGTGGCCGACACGACCGGCGCTCGAACGCTCCTGGTGCAGGATAATGAGGATGGGTTTCTTGGTGTCGCGGGCCTCTCGCGGCATTGTCAGCTTTCCTGTTGCGCCTCTTTATCCTCCTTGGTCTCGATCTTGGCGGCTGCTTCCTGCCGTTTCAAGACCCGGTCGCGTCCGGAAACGCCGAGGAGGTCCGCGATCCGCCAGATCACGTGGTCTTCCATCTCGCTGCGGTCGCCGTCGGCATAGACGATCTCCCAGAGCATGCCGACGAGCTCGACCCGCTGCTCCTCCGAAAGGTGGCGCTTGATCTCGGCGGTGAAATGATAAAAGTCGATTGCCTCGCTCTCTGCCGTTTCGCCGGCCGCGACCAGCGCCTTCAAAGCCGCATCGTCGAGCTTAAAGTAATCCTTGATGATGGCGCGCATCTTGCGGCGCTCCGAAGCGCGTATCTTCCCATCCGCTTCCATCACCTGAAAGCAAAGCCCAATCACGGCGACGCGCGGGTCACCCTTTTCGATGCGCGCAGCCGAACCCGTCAGCCCTTCTAGGAAGGCTCGAAACCGTTCAAACATGTCCTGTGTCCACAGCCCGTCAAAACATTGGATTTGGGAAGTTAGGATGGGGTTTGCGGAGAGAATACCGCATCCCCCGCTCTGACCTCAGAATAGGCGGAAGCCGACCTCGTTCTTTTCTGCCGGTGCCGCCTCGCGAACGCCGGGGTCGTCCGGGCGCCGGCCGAAGAACGGCGCCGACTCGTCCTTGCCGGCCGCTTCCTTGCTCTCCGCCGGCGGCGAAGCTTCTTCCGTGCTCTCGGGCACCTTTATCGGCACCTCGTGCTCGGCCGGCGGAGCAGCTGAGGCTACTTCGGGCCTGGAGATTCCCGGCGGTTCGGTTGCCGCGGGTTGCGCGATCGCGAGCGGCGGCAGGCTGCGGATCGCTTCCTCGGCGCCCAACTGGCCTTCCTCGGTCGTCGCCTGGAGCTGCGACGGCGGCGCCTTCCACTCGAAGGCGTCGAGGCGGCCGGTGACCGGTGATACGGGGAGCCAGGAGGGCGAAATCACCCCATCGGCAGTCCATGCGGGATCGCGGGGGCTGCGCAGCGCCTGCGCCATCCAGTGGCGGATGCGACCCTCGTCGCCGGTGTCCGCCTCCTCGATATCGGCAAGCAGCATGAAGATGCTTTCGGTCGGGGCAAGCCGTGCGGCGGCCTCGGCGTTCTGCCGAGCAAGGGCGAATTCGCGCGCCTCGAGCGCGGCCTCGGCGACCGTCGCCAGGGAAATCGGGTGGTTGCCGCGGAGCGACTCGAGCCGCTTCGCGCGCTTCAGCCGGTCAATCGCGGAATCGCCACCGCGCGCCCGCACATAGAGGCGCGCCACCTCCGGGTGCGGCTCCAGTTTCCAGATCTTTTCGAGCATCGAAGCGCCCTTACGCAGATTGTCCTCGCGAAACAGGGCTTTGGCGGCAATCAGCGCCGCCGGGACCAACCGCTCCTCAAGCTTCAGCGCCGCGAGCGCATCGTCCCGCGCCGATTTCGGATCCGTTTCGAACCTGCCCATGGCGCGGGCCGTCAGCAGAACCGCCTTCTTGCGGTTCGCCTCCTTCTTGTCGAGAACATTGGCGGCGCGGCTCTGATCGAGGAGGCGGATCGCTTCGTCCCATTGACCCGCCTGGCTGCGGTGGTCGAGGGTTGCGAGCGTTGCCCAAACGAGATGCGGCGCCTTCTCGGTGGCGCGTTCGGCATATTGGCGGGCAGCTTCGTGGGCGCCGAGGCGCTTGGCTTCGAGATAGAGCCCGCGCAAGCCAAGCTCGCGCGTCTCCGGGTCGTCCGCCATCCGCTCGAACTTCCGGCGCGCG
>JAPSJG010000180.1 GCA_031178305.1 Sinorhizobium sp. | reverse complement strand
CGGTGCTGGTGAAACTATACCACTCTGACGGTCAGGTCCGAGGATATGTCCAAAAGGTCACTGATCCTTCGGAGGATGATACCATCTTTCCAGGAGAGGAGATGGGACCGGAAGAAGCCTTGAGGCTGGCAAGCACTCATAGCCTTGGCGCAGCGCCGATCTATGTCGAACTTGCAGAAGGCGTCCAATGGGATCCTTCCTGGGGGCGCCTCGTCGATTGAGCACCCGACGGGAAGCGACCCGCGCCCGAAATCGAGAGCCGGAAGGCAATCGCGCTTTCTTCGATTCCGTTCAATCGGCCGATTCGGCCGAATCCGCGTTGAGGAGCCCGTATCTCTGCTCCCCGATTTGCGAGAGGAGTCCGAGCTGGGTTTCAAGAAAATCGATGTGATCTTCCTCGTCGCTCAGCAGTTCTTCAAAAAGCTTCATCGAAACGTAATCTCCCGCCTGCCGGCAGAGGTCCCGCGAGGCCAGGTAGGCGTTCCGGGCGTCGTACTCGCCAGCGAGATCGGATTCGAGAACTTCCTTGACATTCTGACCGATGCGGAGCGGTGCAACCGACTGGAGATTGGGATGACCTTCAAGGAAGATGATGCGGGCCACAAGCTTGTCCGCATGGTGCATTTCCTCGATCGATTCCTCACGTTCTCTCTTGGCAAGCTTGGTGTAGCCCCAGTTTTCGACGAGCCGATAATGCAGCCAAAACTGGTTTACCGCCCCTAACTCGAGGAAAAGCGCTTCGTTCAAGCTATCGATGACCTTCGGATCACCCTTCATCTGACGCACCTCCGCCGGTGTTCCACAGTCATCACTTTAGCTCCGAGGCGCCTTCGTGTCGAGTATTTTAGAACAATTCTAAATTGGTGAGGGCTGAACTCATGTTAAGAACCGAGCGCACTTCAAGCATAGCTTGAACCAGGGTGACGCCGCATGCGCGGTGAAAGGCGCTCGTTCCTAGTTCCGCTCAGCCCAGATCTTCGCCAGTTCGACGATCGTGCTCACTGCCTTCTCCATGTCCTGCCGGCTGATCCATTCGAGCGGCGAGTGGAAGGCGTGGCCGCCGGCGAAGAGGTTGGCAGAGGGCAGCCCCATGAAGGACAGGCGCGAGCCATCGGTCCCGCCGCGGATGCTGCCGCGAACCGGCACCATGCCGGCGCGTCGAATGGCCTCCACGGCGTTTTCGACGACCTCCGGATGGCGGTCGAGGACCGTCTTCATGTTGCGGTACTGCTCCTTGACCTCGAACGTGTAGATCGAGCCCGGATAGCCCTGCATCACGCTTTTCGTAAGCTCTTTGAGCATCTCTTCCTTGGCAGCAAGGCCCTCTTCATCGAAATCACGGACGATGAAATTCAAGGTCGCCTTTTCCATCGAGCCGGTAATTCCCGTCGGATGGACGAAGCCCTCGCGACCCTCCGTCGTTTCCGGCGCGATGTCTTTCGGCAGCCGATCGACGATCGCCGCTGCAATCTTGATGGCGTTCTCCATCTTGCCCTTGGCGAAGCCCGGATGGATGGCGACTCCCTGGATGGCGATTTCGACGCTGTCGGCCGAGAAGGTCTCGTCCTCGATATGCCCGGCCGCCTCGCCGTCGACGGTATAGGCGAAGTCGGCGCCAAGCTTCTCTATGTTCACCTTGTCGACGCCGCGTCCGATTTCCTCGTCGGTGGTGAAGAGTAGCTTGATCTTGCCGTGCGGGATGTCGGGATTGTCGACGAGAACTTGCGCAGCCGTGACGATCTCGGCGATGCCGGCCTTGTCGTCGGCACCGAGCAGGGTCGTGCCGTCCGTGGTGATGATGTCGTTGCCGATCTGATCGGCGAGCGCAGGGTTGTCGCGAAGGCGGATCACCTGCTGCGGGTCGCCGGTAAGCCGGATATCCCCGCCGGAATAATTGCGGACGACCTGCGGCTTGACGTTCGTGCCGGTAAAGTCCGGTGCCGTATCCATATGCGCGCAGAAACAGATGACCGGCACCGGCGTCTTGACATTGGACGGGATGGTCGCGTGGACGTAGCCGTGTTCGTCCATCTGCGCATCGGCAAGGCCGATCGCCAGCAGTTCCGTAACCAGCAGCTGGCCAAGATCCTTCTGCTTTGCGGTGGAGGGCTGCGTCGAGGAGCTCGGATCCGACTGGGTGTCGATGACGACGTAGCGCAGAAATCGGTCGGTGACGGTATCGGTCATGGCCTGTTCCAGTGCATTGGACACCGATCGCTATAGCCCGCGCCGGCACGGGAGTGAATGGCAATTCCGTCTGAAGAGATTGTTTTGCCGGCCCGACATCGCCGTCCTCGCGCGCTTTTGCTGGTGCTTCAATCCTGACGGGCGCATGATCGGGGAGCGGCGAGGACATACGCTGCTCGCCGTGGATTGCGATGCTCCGCCTCGAGCGAGGCAGAACCGAGGAGCGCAACGGAAACCCGAAGGAGGAAACCGTGAGCGGACACGTCTACAAGAAGGTGGAACTGATCGGCAGTTCGCCGAACTCGATTACCGACGCCATCGAAGCGGCGGTCTCCCGAGCCTCGCAGACGATGCGAAATCTCGACTGGTTCGAAGTCGATCAGGTTCGCGGACAGATCGTCAATGGCAAGGTGGCGCACTATCAGGTGGTCATGAAAGTCGGTTTTCGCATAGAGGACTAGAGAGCATTTTACAGGAAGGCGAGAAATCACGACGTGGGAGAAATGCGGCGGGAAAATGCCGACAGGCGCGCCTTTCGGCGCGCCTGAACGGGGACGAGAGCTACTGCGCTCCTGCCTGTCGATAGGCTATGCTCCCGGCCGACCAGCCAGGGAAGGGCGGTTGGGCGCCGGCCTCGTCAGCGCCAGCCACTCGACCAATACCGGTCCTTGAGGTCGCTCAGGCGATCTTCGATGTCGGCGATCACGTCTTCGATGCGCGATGCGCGCCGGGGATACCAGGTGCGGCTGGTGCTCGCAAGGATAAGGCTGACAACGCCGAGAAGCACAAGCGCGGTCCAGGCCGGGTGCTCCCTTGCCATTTCGCCGGCCCGCCGGCTCGTGTCCGCCACGGTGTTGGCGACCGCCCTGCCGGAGGAGATGCCCATCTCGGTGAGCGTGTCCTTCAATGCGTTGACCTGGTCGCGCAGCCAGCGGACCTGCTCTTCGACGCTTTGCTCGTTCGGCGCGCCGACCGTACCTGTTTTCGTGTCGACGACTCCGCGCGGTACGGCGGAACCGACCGGTTTCTGTGCCATATCCGATCCTCCATCTTGTGCTGTTTTTCTTTGCAGTCCGGGAGGGAAACGGCCGCTTGCCACTCCCGGTTCCCGTGCCGCGCAAAACAGGCAAATGGAATCGGTCGGGCACCCTCAGGCTCCTCAACCCTTGCCAAAGCGTTGTGATTGCGGATTTGAACGCAAGAAATGCCGCGCAGGTGAGAGCGAGCCGCGCCGCGGCCCAGCGGCGGGGGTCTCCGGTTCTGGAACAATATGCCGTCCATGGTGTTGAGCCGGACACTGAGACCCAAGCCAAGCCGCCATGCACCTGCCCAACGCGACTTACCGGCTGCAATTTCGCAACGGAATGGATTTTGCGAGAGCCGTGGAGTTCATCCCGCATCTCGCAAGGCTCGGCATATCCCACCTCTATGCCTCTCCGATCTTCACTGCGGTGCGCGGCTCCACCCACGGCTATGACATCATCGACTTTAACGAGATCGATCCCGCATTGGGAGGCGAAGCGGGATTTCGTGAGCTCGTCCGGGCGCTGAAAGCCCATGGGCTTGGGATCATCCTGGATATCGTACCGAATCATATGGCCGCGCATATCGAGAATGACTGGTGGCACGATGTCATCGAATGGGGCCGCGCCAGCCACTGCGCCGGCTACTTCGACATCGATTGGCAGCAGCCGCTGACCCTTTCATTCCTCGGCCGATCATTCGAGGCGGAGGTCGCGGCCGGTGCCCTGCGTCTCGCGTTCGATCGCGACCGCTGTTGCCTGGCGTTCGCCTATTACGGTACGCTCTATCCGCTCCATCCGAAAACCTATGCGGAGGCCCTCGATGAGGGCGATCCGGCGCTCGACAGGATCGCTTTCATCGCCAAGGCGGCCGAGCCGAACGAGGCTGCACGCTTTCACGCCGAGCTTGCTGCGGTCGCGACCATACCCTCGATGGCTGCGGCGCTTGATACGCACCTCGCCCACGTTTCCGCCGAGAAGGCACACCGGCTGCACGAGTTGCAGCCGTGGAGGCTCACCGACTGGAGAACGGCGCGGGACCATCTCAGCTACCGGCGGTTTTTCGAGATAACCGGGCTCGTCGGTGTCCGCGTCGAAGACCCGGCCGTCTTCGCCGAGACCCATCGGCTTGCGCTTGATCTAGTCGGGCAAGGCCTGGTCGACGGGCTGAGGGTCGACCACATAGACGGGCTTGCCGATCCGGAGCTCTATCTGCGTCGGCTACGGAAAGAGGTCGGCAGCCGGGCCTTCCTCGTCGTCGAAAAGATTCTTGAAGCGGCGGAACCATTGCCCGGGCAATGGCCCGTCGAGGGTACCACAGGTTATGAGTTCATCTCGGTACTGGCGGAGCTCCTGACCGATGAGTCGCCCTCTTCGGGCCTGTGGGACGAGACGCGCCGAGCCCAAGCGGAAAAGGCGGTCAGGGAATGTAAGCTGATGCTGCTCCGCCGAAATTTCAACGCGGAAGTGACGCGGCTCGCAAAGCTCGTCGGCAATAGCGGGCGAGCGAGCGGCGAGCGCATCGGCGAAGCTATCCGTCAACTGATCGCCGCGCTTTCAGTCTACCGAACCTATATCAGTGACCGCGGCGTCTACGCGCGCGACCAGCAGATCATCGACGGGATCATGGCGAAGGCATCGGCTGCCGCGCCGGCGGTCGCCGCCGAGCTAGCGCTGGTCGCCGCCGCGCTGACGGTAAAGGGGGGGCTGGCGGAGCAGGCAGCGTGGCCGGAGTTTCGGACGCGCTTTCAGCAGTTGAGCGGCGCCGTCATGGCAAAGGCGGTGGAGGACACGTTTTTCTATCGGCGGGGCGACTTTCTCGCCGCAAACGAGGTCGGGGCTGATCCCTGCTGGCGACCGAGTGGAGTGGGGCACTTTCACGAGATGATGCAGACGCGCTCGAGCGACTGCCCTCACGGCCTGTCGGCGACCTCGACCCATGACACCAAGCGGGGCGAGGACGCCCGCGCCCGCCTTTACGTCATCAGCGAAGCATTGGAGATCTGGAGAGACGCGGTGGCGCGCTGGCACGAAATGAATGAGGCGCGCATTCGTCCTTTGCCCACAGGCGATGCGCCGGAAGCCGATGTCGAGCAATTCCTCTATCAGAGCCTGCTCGGCATCTGGCCCGTTCCTCATCTGCGCGACGGGGCGGAGCTTCTGCCGTTGTACGAGCGTATGACCGGCTTTGCCGTCAAGGCGGTCAGGGAGGCGAAACTTCGAACGAGCTGGGACTGTCCGAACGAGCACTACGAGGCAGCGGTCGGCGGCTTTCTGCGCGACCTTCTCGATCGGCGGAACCGGGCGTTCCTCGAGGACTTCGACAGGACGGCGCGACCTTTCATCGATGCCGGCCTGATCAACAGCCTCTCCCAAACGTTGGTGAAGCTCACCGCGCCGGGAGTTCCGGACATCTACCGAGGCAGCGAACGCCTCGATCTTTCGCTGGTCGATCCCGACAACCGCCGCGGCTTCTCGCCTGTCCCAACGCTTGGAAGACCGCCGCGCCTCCCGACGACGAGCGATTTCGAAGACCTGAAGCAGTGGATGATCGGCCAGTGCCTCGGCTATCGCGGGCGAGAAGGCTCGAACCTTTTGACAAGTGGCGACTATCGTCCGCTCGACGTACAGGGGCCCGCCGCGCGTCACGCTGCTGCCTTCATGCGTCGCGCCGCGGGCGACGATTTCCTGCTCACGGTCGTCCCGAGGCTCGTCTTCGGTCAGACGGAGGTCAATCGGCTCTCCCTTCGCCCCAGATTATGGCAGGAAACCGCTTTGGCGTGGCCGGCGGATTGCGCGCGAATGCGGCTGAGGAACCTTTTCACGGGTGCGATCGTCGAGCCGCAGGACGTCCTGCCGCTCGCCGATATATTCGACGCTTTCCCCGTCGCCTGTTTCGTTCGGGCGTAAACGGCCGATTTTGAGCGGAGCTACCGTCCGTACCAGCGGTTATCGGCGCCTCGTCGAAGTGCCTGTTTAATATGGTTAGGCAAAGTGCTATTTCTGGGCTTTCCGTTAACTCGCGAGTTATGTGTCCATGATCGATGCTCGCATCAAGTTTCGCCATCTGCAGACATTCCTCGAGGTTGCCCGACAAAAAAGCGTGGTGAAGGCTGCCGAGCTTCTGCACGTGACGCAGCCCGCCGTCACCAAGACGATCCGCGAACTTGAGGCGGTGCTGGGCGTTGCCGTGTTCGAGCGCGAGGGCCGCGGCATCAAGATCACGCGCTACGGCGAGGTCTTCCTGCGCCACGCCGGCGCGGCGTTGGCGGCACTGAGGCAGGGCATCGATTCCGTCTCGCATGAGCGCTTCGGCAATGCGCCGCCGATCCGCGTCGGCGCACTGCCGACGGTCTCGACGCGGATCATGCCCCGAGCCATGACGCTCTTCCTCGCTGAGAACACCGGAGCCCGCATCAAGATCGTCACCGGCGAGAATGCGGTGTTGCTTGAGCAGTTGCGCGTCGGCGACCTGGACCTCGTGGTTGGCAGGCTCGCGGCACCCGACAAGATGACCGGCTTTTCCTTCGAGCATCTCTATTCCGAGCAGGTGATCTTTGCCGTGCGCGCCGGCCATCCGCTCGTTGCCGGCACGGAGTCGATCTTCGCGCATCTTGGCGACTATCCGGTGCTGATGCCGACGCGGGCCGCGATCATCCGCCCCTTCGTCGAGCGCCTTCTCATCGCCAACGGCATCGCCGGACTGCCGAACCAGATCGAAACGGTGTCCGACTCGTTCGGCCGCGCCTACGTGCGCTCGAGCGATGCCATCTGGATCATATCCAACGGGGTCGTCGCCACCGATATCGAAGACGGCTTGCTCGTCGCCCTACCGATCGACACCAGCGAGACGAAGGGACCGGTAGGGCTGACCACACGCGCCGATGCGATCCAGTCGCTGCCGCTCTCCATTCTGATGCAGACGATCCGCGAGGCGGCCGAGGCGGTCATCGCGAAAAATTCATGACGGCTGAATTGCGCATAAAAACCAGTAAGCGCAGATGCATTTCTCAGCGGTGAACTGCGCTTGGTCCGAAGCCACCGGTACGCTGATGTTCAAGGGCGAGGGCAGGGCGACAGGCGACGGCGGCGACACGCGCAGGGCCTCCCCATTTCGAGACGAGTGCAAATGCCGGTTCTCGGGCAACGTGGAGGTAGCAGTCGGTGTTCGAATCGGCGACGAGACCGCTTTCCGAACCGTTTCTGGCGCAAAGACCGATCAATCGAAAATGCTCAAGGTCACCATTCCTGTTCCCGACGAGGCAAGGGCAGGACAGGAGATCGCTTTCGTCGTC
>JAPSJG010000179.1 GCA_031178305.1 Sinorhizobium sp. | reverse complement strand
TCGGCATCCTCGGTGCTCTCGTTGCCGGCTATCTGTTTCCGGCTCTCGGGGTCACGCTCGGCACCGGCATTCTTGCTGCGATCATTCATGCGACGATCGGCGCTATCATTCTTCTGGTGCTGATCCGCATCGTCAAACAGGCCTGAAGGCGCGATGGCGCCTCACGCATGATCCCTTGGATATTGCGGGTCCAGGCACCAAATCATGAGAGAGCACGGCGCTGCAGGAATTCACGGGGCGCGGGTTTCAAGAAGAATAAGCGGAGGAAAGAATGAACGACATTTATGCCGACAAGATCGAGACGGCACTCCAAACCTATATCAACGATCATCAGGGCATCCTGACGCGCGAGCAGGCAATCTCCACGATCCTGGAAAACTGGTTCGCAAGCCACGGTTATCTGCCGCCGCAGCAGGAGGGTATGCGTCCCGAGGAGCTTGACGCCTCGAACGACGACTGAGACATTCGTCCGTTCACGCGACACCGCGGCCATGCTTGCGCCAGCGGTATCGCCGTTGCACCACCTAGCCCAGATCGACCGAAATGAGCCTCGCTTCCGTCAAAGCATTCTTCCTGGAGCACGCCCCGGACATCGATGTCATCGAACTGCAGCAGAGCACCGCAACCGTGGCGCTCGCGGCGGTGGGCCACGGTGTCGAGCCGGCGCAGATCGCCAAAACGCTCGCGCTTCGTGTCGGCGACGACGTGATCCTGATCGTTACCCGGGGCGACGCTCGCCTCGACAACAGGAAGTACAAGGCCCGCTTCGGCACCAAGCCGCGCATGCTCGACCTCACGAAGGTGGAAGCCGAAACCGGCCACCCGGTCGGCGGCGTCTGCCCCTTCGGCCTTGTGAGGCCGCATAGCGTCTATTGCGATGAGTCCCTCAAGGCTTTCGACGTCGTCGTGCCTGCCGCCGGCGCGACCAACGCCGCGGTCCACATCAGCCCTCACCGCATGGCGGAACTGACCGGCGCGGAATGGATCGACGTCTCGGAGACGTGAGCCCGGTCGCAGGATTGGCGTGCGGCCGAGCGGGTGCCGCTTCAGAGCACGGCCACCAGAATCATCAGCGAACCGAGCGAAAGCGCGGCGATGATGCTCATCAGCACTCTCATCATGTGCCTGGCCATTTTTCCTCGCCCCCTGCCCGCACCTACCTCATGGGGATAAAAGCGTGCATGACTGGCGCGGGCCGCTCGCCGATCAATCGGCGCGTCAGCCCCGCTCCTCCCATTGATGTTGAGAATTTTCGAACAACTTGGTTAACGAGTCATCCTGCCAATCAGGATTAGCTCGCGGCGGCTGAGCAACGTTTTGATGTGTACACCGTAGGAAAGAGGGCAACGAACACTATACAGCCTTGGCGAGCAGATCGGCGCGCTGGTCGGAGCCGTGCCCAGACGGTCTGACACCAGTCATCCCGCGCGAAAAGGCTTTCTCCGGATCAAATAAGGAATGGTGCCCGGAGGCGGATTCGAACCACCGACACGCGGATTTTCAATCCGCTGCTCTACCAACTGAGCTATCCGGGCATTTTGCCTTTGATGGCAACGGCTTCTTCTTGAGAAACCGCCGGGGCGCTTGGTTCACCGCCGGAAGCGAGCGCGGTTATAACATCTTGTTCGGCCGTGTCCAGCACCATTTGATTCTTTCTTGAGGAATTTGGTCGGTAGTGGAAAAACCGCAAAAAGCCAAAGAATTCAGGGCAATCACGCCGATTCGGATGGGAGGAACGCGAACCGTCAGCGCTCGTCGCCGTCATCCGCCTTCGACTCGTCGTCGGCGACAGGAATCGCGTAGGAACCCGAAAGCCAGCGGTTGAGGTCGACATTGCGGCAGCGCTTGGAGCAGAAGGGATAGTGCTCGCGCACCGACGGGCGACCACATTCCGGGCAGGGCCGCGTTGCGCGCAGGGGCGCGACGTTCGAACCGCTTTTCTTGCCTTCGCCGGTCACTCGCCTTCAGCCTTCGATCCAGCTGCCATGCACGTCAAATCCTTCGCCGACGAGGAGGTTGACGGTCTCGTAGAGCGGCAAGCCTACCACATTTGTATAGGAGCCGACGAGCTTGACGACGAAACTTCCGGCGATGCCCTGGATCGCGTAACCGCCGGCTTTGCCGCGCCATTGGCCGGAGGCAAGATAGCTTTCGATATCGAGGTTCGAAAGGCGCTTGAAGCGCACCTTGGTGTCAACGACCTTCTGCCGGAACGTCCTGTCGGGCGTGACGAGGCAGATGCCGGTATAGACGCGGTGACTGCGGCCGGAGAGGAGATGCAGCGCGCTCGAGGCCTCGCTGACCAGCTCCGGCTTCGGCAGGATCCGGCGGCCGACGCAGACGACCGTATCAGCCGCCAGAATGTAGCTGCCGTGCCAATCCGCCTCCCCCTTGATCGCCGCCAGCGCCGCTTTCGCCTTCTCGGCGGAAAGCCGGCGCGCCAGCGAGCGCGGATGCTCGGCGCGCTTCGGCGTTTCGTCGAGATCCATGGGGAGCAGCCGGGCAGGCTCGATGCCGGCCTGCACCAGAAGCTCGACACGACGCGGCGATCCGGACGCCAATATCAGTCTTTGGGTCACTGTCATCGAAGCGAGCCGTCAATCCCGGGGTTGGCGCTCCCGCGCCCTCTATCCTCTGGTCGAAGCCGAGGAAAATGTGCAGCCAAAACCAGCGATGTTTGTGCGTCTGGGCGACGCACGACGCCGGAGGCCTACTTGAAGCGGTAGGTGATGCGGCCCTTCGTCAAATCGTAGGGAGTCATTTCGACGAGCACCTTGTCGCCGGCCAAAACCCGGATACGGTTCTTGCGCATGCGGCCCGCCGTGTGGGCGATGATCTCATGCTCGTTCTCAAGCTTGACGCGGAACGTCGCGTTGGGAAGCAATTCGGTGACCACGCCCGGAAATTCGAGGACTTCTTCTTTCGCCATGCAGGGTTGTTCTTTCTCGCGTTTATCGCGGATGCGCCACGCATCCATCAGAAATTTTGGCGGAAACTACACAATCGCCACGGTTTTGTGAACCCGCCTTTATGCCGCTTTTCCGCAATAGCGCGGGATGAGGAAAAGTGTGCGCGGTTTTCCGCGCGCATCCCGCACCAGCTTCTTAGAATCGATCACATTTAAATGGTTTTAGCTCGATCCGACCTAAAATCATCGTGATCTAATGCCGTGTCTTCACGTCCTCAGCGCGACGCTCGAAAGCCATGCCGCTCAGGCACCCTTACGCAGACCGTTGCCGGCGAGCCGGCTCAGGATCAGCCCCGAAAGGTGGTCGCGCACCGCCCGATAGGCTTCGACGATCTGCTCCCGCGTGCCCGTCGCAACGGTCGGATCCGGCGTCGGCCAATATACCACGTCGACGGCCATGGAGCGTGTCAATTCAAGCGCGACGTGATGGGCTTCCGGTGCCAGCGTGACGATCATGTCGAAATAATCGTCCTCGAGCTCATCGAGCGTGCGCGGCTGATGCCGCCCGATGCTCAATCCGATCTCCTCGAGAACGGCATCGACGAAAGGATCGCGCTCGCCGTGCCGGACGCCTGCCGAGGCGACATAGGTTCCTCTCGGCAGCGCCGCCCTGGCCAGCGCCTCAGCCATTGGCGAGCGGATCGCATTCATGCGGCACATGAAGAGAATCGAGCGGGGCGTGCTGAAATCCTTAAAGGCGGTCCCGGTCATCTCCGCCCCTCGTCACCCGCGCCAGTAAAGCACACAGACCAGCGTGAACAGGCGGCGCGCCGTGTCGAAATCCAGCCTGATCTTGCCCGAGAGCCGGTCCATCAACGTCTGCGAGCCCTCGTTGTGAATACCGCGCCGACCCATGTCGATCGCTTCTATCTGGCTCGGCGTCGCCGACCGGATCGCCTCGTAATAGCTTTCGCAGATCATGAAATAATCCTTCACGATCCGGCGAAACGGCGTGAGCGACAGTATATGGGTGGCTACTTCTGCGCCACCGTCCGTCGAAATCGCAAAAACGAGCTTGGAGTCGACCAGCGACAGATTAAGCCGGTAGGGCCCGCCCGGATGCCCGAGGGGCTCGAACAGGTTCTCCTCCAGGAGGTCGAATATCGCAACCGCGCGCTCGTGCTCCACGTCAGGTGTCGAGCGGCCGATCGTCTCGTCCAGCACGATGTCGCAGAGCCGAAGGTTGCGATCGGCCTTCATCCTTCTCCCCCGAGATTGAGGCGGATGGCTACCGAGCGGGCGTGCGCCTCGAGCCCTTCTGATTTCGCGAGCGCGATCGCAGCCGGGCCGAGCGTGCGCAATTGTTCCGGCCCAAGCCGGAGGATCGAGGTCCGCTTCATGTAATCCAGCACGCCAAGACCGGAGGAGAAACGGGCCGAGCGCGCCGTCGGCAGGACATGGTTGGAGCCGCCGACATAATCGCCGATCACCTCCGGCGTATGGCGGCCGATGAAGATCGCGCCGGCATTACGGATCTTCGGCACCATCGCGTCCGGATCCGCCATTGCCAATTCCAGGTGCTCCGGCGCAATACGGTTGGTGAGCGGCACGGCGTCGTCGAGATCCGGCACTAGGATGATGGCGCCAAAGTCGCGCCAGCTTGCCGTCGCCGTCTCCGCTCGCGGCAGGGTCTTCAACTGCCGTTCGACCGCATTTTCGACTGCATCGCCGAAGCCGGCATCGTCGGTGATCAGGATCGCCTGCGCACCGGCATCGTGCTCCGCCTGCGCCAGAAGGTCGGCGGCAATCCAATCCGGATCATTGTCGCCGTCGGCGATCACCAGCACTTCCGAGGGGCCGGCGATCATGTCAATGCCAACGGTTCCGAAGACCTGCCGCTTGGCAGCTGCGACATAGGCGTTGCCCGGACCGACGATCTTCGCCACCGGCACGATGGTCTTTGTACCATAGGCAAGGGCCGCAACGGCCTGGGCACCGCCGATGCGGTAGATTTCCTCGACGCCGGCAAGCCGCGCCGCCGCGAGCACGGCGGGGTTGATCGCTCCGCCGCTCGCCGGCACGACCATGACGATGCGCGCAACGCCGGCGACCTTCGCCGGCAGTGCGTTCATCAACACCGAGCTCGGATAGCTTGCCGTGCCGCCCGGGACATAGAGGCCGACCGCATCAATCGCCGTCCAGCGGGAACCAAGACCGACGCCCATCGAATCCTCATAGAGATCGTCCTTCGGCAATTGCCGGCGATGATGCGCCTCGATCCGGGTTGCCGCGACCTTCAGCGCGCCCAGAACCTCCGGCTCGACCGCATCGATCGCCGCGTCGATCTCGGCCGCCGTGACCGCCATGCCGGTCTTCGTAAAGTCAATGCCGTCGAAACGGGCGGAATAGTCGGCGAGCGCCGCATCGCCCCGCGCACGGACGTCATCGATGATGGCGCGCACGGCGGCGTTGACGTCCTCCGACACCTCCCGCTTCGTTGTCAGGAAGGCGGCGAAGTCGCGTTCGAAGCCGCTGTCGAGAGAGTTCAGCCTGATAGCCAATGCGATGATCCTTTTGATGGTGGCAGGCGGTGCACTCAAGCGCCTTCGGGGTGGCGCGGCTTGAACGCGGTTTCCCAGGCACCACCGGTATCGGTGAGCTGCGCCTCGATGCACTCGACGTTGAGCGCGATGGAGGCATCGCCGGCAAGCACGAGCTCGATCGTACCCTCCGGCCCCTCGCCCTTGGCCGAAAAGCGCAACGCGAGCAGATCGAGCACCGCCTCCGCATCGCTGCGATCGAAACCGAGGGAACGCACGGCGGTGACGCACTTGAACAGCAAGACCGCGCGGCGCCGTTCGAAATTGCGGCGTTTGCCTTCGGCCTTTTCCCAGGCGAAGCGGTTGATCACCAGCGAGAATTGATGACGCCGGCCATCATAGAGAATGCCGGCCACCTTGAAGACTGCATCCTGCACGTGAGCGGATACGACACTCAGGTCCTCCTCGTCGAGTGCCAGCAGTTTCAAAGCGTCCATGCGAACCATCCCTGTTTCATCGCCCGTTGCGCTGCAACCGCCAAGGACATAGGACGTCGCGCCCGAAACCGCAACGGTTTCAGGCGCCAAGAGGCGAATCAGTCGCTGACGCGCTCCACATGAGCGCCGCAGCGCGTCAGCTTCTCCTCGAGCCGCTCAAAGCCGCGGTCGAGGTGATAGACGCGGGAAACCATCGTCTCGCCTTCGGCCGCAAGCCCGGCGATGACGAGCGAGACTGAGGCGCGCAGATCCGTCGCCATCACCGGCGCGCCCTTCAACCGGTTGACGCCGTCGATCTTCGCCGTCTGGCCGGAAAGCGAGATCTTCGCTCCGAGACGCGCAAGTTCCTGCACATGCATGAAGCGGTTCTCGAAAATCGTCTCGGTTATGTGGGAAACGCCGTTCGACTTGGTCATCAGGCCCATGAACTGGGCCTGCAGGTCGGTCGGGAAGCCCGGAAAGGGATCGGTGACGATATCGACCGGCCGGATCCCGACGCCGTTGCGTACGACGCGGATGCCGCTATTCGTCGCGCTGATCTCGGCGCCCGCTCGGCGGATCGCCTCGAGCGCCGTATCGAGTAGGCTCGCGTCGGTATCCTCGAGAATGACGTCGCCACCGGCCATCGCCACGGCCATCGCATAGGTGCCGGTTTCGATGCGGTCGGGCAGCACCCGATGGCGCGCCCCCGAAAGCGAGCGCACGCCCTCGATCATGATCGTGCTCGTGCCGTGGCCGGAAATCTTCGCGCCCATGGCATTGAGGCAGCTGGCGAGGTCCGCGACCTCGGGCTCGCGCGCCGCGTTGCCGATAACCGTCGTGCCGTTGGCGAGGGTCGCCGCCATCATCATCACATGCGTGGCGCCGACGGATACTTTCGGAAACACGTAACGCCCGCCAATGAGCCCACCTTCCGGCGCCGTGGCGTTGACATAGCCACCGTCGATCTCGATGTCGGCACCGAGCGCCGTCAGCCCCTCGATGAACAGGTCGACCGGACGCGTACCGATGGCGCAGCCGCCCGGCAGCGATACGCGCGCCCTGCCTTCGCGGGCAAGCAACGGCCCGATGACCCAGAAGCTCGCCCGCATCTTCGAGACGAGTTCATAGGGCGCCGTGGTCGAGACGATGTTGCGGCTGGTGAAATGGATCGTGCGGGCATAGCTTTCGCCCTGGCGCTCGCGCCGGCCGTTGACGGAAATGTCGGCACCATGATTGCCGAGAATGCGGATCAGCTGCTCGACGTCGGCGAGATGCGGCACGTTCTCCAGCGTCAGCGTATCGTCGGTCAGGAGCGACGCGATCATCAGCGGCAAGGCGGCGTTCTTCGCGCCGGAAATGGGGATGACCCCGTGAAGTTCATTTCCGCCTACGATCCTGATGCGATCCATGAGACCTCTCGCACGGGCGTCGCCCGCTTTCCAATATCCAGTGTTGCTAAGGGGCGTCTCTTAGTGGAGACGCCGGGAAAATAGAAGTGCCTTGAAATGCAAGTCAAAGAGATTGCGACGGCAGCGAGGTCCACACGTCATTCGTGCCGTCGCCGATCGCGCCAGGACCTAATCTTCCGATTCGTCCGTTTTTGCGGCGGGCAGGCCCGACGTTTCATCGGCCCCGCCTGACCGGCG
>JAPSJG010000577.1 GCA_031178305.1 Sinorhizobium sp. | reverse complement strand
GGATCCGTCTTCTCTTCAAGATAGGCATCCTGAACGAGCGGCATGAGT
This sequence comes from Sinorhizobium sp., assembly GCA_031178305.1. Lineage (GTDB taxonomy): Bacteria > Pseudomonadota > Alphaproteobacteria > Rhizobiales > Rhizobiaceae > Sinorhizobium. The sequence goes on along the minus strand of JAPSJG010000577.1, from coordinate 1,650 downwards.
TCTGCCTCGGCAAAGGCCTTGGCCGCATCGCGGATCATCCGCTCCTCCTCGGAGAGCTGGTCGTCGAGAAGGAAGGGATCGTCCCAGGCGAATGCGCTCGTCTGGGCTGAAGGCGCGGCTGTGGCGGAACTTGCGGTCACGGATTTTCCCTCGAATGAAGTGCGACAATGCCGAGGCGGCTTTCCTATGTGCATAACGATTGCGATGTCGGAGAATAAACCCTATTTAGGCGTGATTTCATTCATGGAATGCATAGATAAGATGCGCCCCCGCCGGTTCCTGCCCTCCATCAGTCTCCTGTCGGCCTTCGAGGCCGTACTGCGGACCGGTTCGACCGCAGCGGCGGCGCGCGAACTCGACCTGACACAGAGCACCGTGAGCCGCCTCGTCCAAAACCTCGAGCAGCAGCTCGGCCGGCGGCTTTTCGAGCGGCACAGGCAGAAGCTCATCCCGACGGAAGCTGCCCACGCCTATGGGCGGGACGTGACCCGCGCGCTCGATCTCATTCAGCGCGGCAGCATGGAATTCGCCGCAAATCCGGGCGGAGGTGCCCTTTCGCTTGCGATCCTGCCCGCTTTCGGCACACGGTGGCTGGCGCCGCGGCTCGGCAAGTTTCTCAGCAAGCACCCCGGCGTCACCATCAACCTTGCGACCCGTTTGAAGCGCTTCAACTTCGCCGCCGAGGGTTTCGACGCGGCCATCCATTTCGGGGCGGATGACTGGCGCGAGGCAGGGCATATGATGCTGTTCGAGGAACGCTTGACCGCCTGCATCTCGCCGGCCCTCCTCGCGCAACATACAATCAGCCGTGCCGGTGACATGGCGGGGCTGCCGCTACTCCAGTTGGAAACGAGGCCGAATGCCTGGAAGATCTGGTTTGCCGCGCAAGGCGCGGAACCGGCAAGCGTGACGGGAATGCTGTTCGACCAGTTTGCGACGATGACGCAGGCTGCCATTTCGGGCCTGGGGGTGGCGCTTCTTCCCGACTACCTAGCCGACATCGAGATAGAGGAGAAGCGCCTTGTGCCGATCTTGAAGAGATCGGTACCGGGGTCGGGATCGTACTGGCTGGTCTGGCCTCAATCCCGAGCCAACTATCCTCCCCTCCAAGCATTCCGCACATGGCTCGCAAAGGAGGTTCAGACAGCATCGTAGGGGTTCGGAGCGAGATTCGCCGCTACGAGTGGCCGGGACGGCGGCTTGGCCGCGGCCTCGCGGCTAAGCCGTCGGGTGCTGGCGGCGCATTCGCCGACACGATCCTTAATGTTCCACTATCGATGGTGGCGGCGCCGTCGCCGCCCACCCTGCGCCGGTAATCAGGTTCCCCGCTCCTAACCCCTATGCTCTGCCGCGCCAATCTTCGAGAACGCCGCCTCCAAGGAGGACTCGAGGATGTCTAGCGCCTCGTCGAGAACGTCATCGGGGACGGTCAACGGAGGGAGCAGCCGGATGACGTTAAAGCGCGTGCCGCAGGACAATAATATCAGCCCTCTCTGCTCTGCTTCCGCGACGATTTGCGTGGTCAACTGCGGCGCAGCAATCCTGCCGTTCCGATCGTCGACCAGTTCGAAAGCGATCATCGCACCATGGCAGCGTATGTCGCCGATACGCTCCATGCCCTGGCGCTGCGCGATGGACTTCAAACGGCTC
>JAPSJG010000178.1 GCA_031178305.1 Sinorhizobium sp. | reverse complement strand
TGCCGCAGGCGCTCATGTGCTCTCGGGCGTAGACGCCAGCTGCAAATAGCCTCGGTGTGCCCTCGCCCATCTCGCGGGGATGAGGGGCATTCACAAATGCTTCGCGGCAATTGCGCGAGGCGCGCGAAAGCTGTATTTGCCTCACCTATGACCGACATGCTCAAGAGACCGTGCCCGGAGGCGCAAAGCCAGTTTTTGGTGGCCGCGCTCTATCATTTCGTTTCCTTCCCCCGCTTCGTCGAATTTCGCGAGCCGCTGCAACTCGTCTGCAATGAAAACGGGGTGAAAGGCACGCTGCTGCTTGCCCATGAGGGCATCAACGGCACCATTGCCGGCAGCGATGAAGGAATTACGGCGGTGCTTACCTATCTGCGCGCTCAGCCCGAATTCGCCCCTCTGGAGCACAAGGAAAGCCGAGCCTCCTCCATGCCCTTCCTGCGCATGAAGGTGCGGCTTAAGAAGGAAATCGTCACCATGGGCGTCGAGAATATCGACCCCAACCGCGTGGTCGGCAGCTACGTGGAACCCAAGGACTGGAACGCGCTGATCTCCGATCCGGACACACTGGTCATCGATACGCGCAACGACTACGAAACCGCGATCGGACTCTTCCGGGGCGCCGTCGACCCGAAGACGAAGAGCTTCCGCGAGTTTCCGGACTGGGTGCGCAACAATGCTGGCCTGCACAACAAACCGAAGATCGCCATGTATTGCACCGGCGGCATCCGCTGCGAGAAGGCGACCGCCTTCATGAAGGAACAGGGCTTCGAGGAGGTTTTCCACCTCAAGGGCGGCATCCTCAAATATCTTGAGGAGGTCTCGCCGGAGGAGAGCCTCTGGGACGGCGCCTGCTTCGTCTTCGACGAGCGCGTCTCCGTCACCCACGGACTTGAGGAGGGCGAGCACACGCTCTGCCACGCCTGCCGCCAGCCTCTGACGCCGGAGGATCTGCTCTCTCCCCTTCATGAGGAAAGCGTCTCCTGCGTCCATTGCCATGGCGAGCGTACCGAAGAGGATCGCGAACGCTATCGCGAGCGCCAGCGGCAGATCGCCCTGGCGAAGAAGCGCGGCGAGCGGCATCTGGGAAGCTGAGCCGACATGGGCCGGTCGGGGTAGACCACCCTTTTCGCTTCGCGGTCGATCAGGCAGGCAGCGTCTCGCACTCGGCCACATGAAGTGCGAGCCGGTCCCAATGTGGCCGACTGCGGGTGAAGACCGCATAGGTCGGCTCAAACAGTGAGGTGTCGTCCAGCGTGCCGGCGTAGATCGTCCAGCCGGTCGTCCTCCGGCGGGCCGGAACCGAAGATTTGGCTGCCGCAGGTGGCGCAGAAGTGGCGGATCGTGATATTGCCGTTTTCAGCGAATTTCGAGTAGGCGCGGAGATCTCCGCTGAAATCGACATCGCCACGCGAGAAGATCATGTAGCAGCAATGTCCTGTACCCGTGGCTCGTTGACAGTCGCGGCAATGGCAGAAACCGGAATAAATCGGTCGCGTTTTCGCCTCGTACCGTACGGCTCCGCAAAGACATCCACCCTTCATGTGCCTTCCTCCTCCAAGGTGGGAGATTAGACGGTCCACCTATCGGCGGACCTCCCGCGGCTGCTACTGCATGTCTCCTTAAATCGACTTCGATTTAAGGAGACATGCAACAGAAATTCAAAGTGCTACAGCAACCTTGGCGCGTCTGATAAGATGCGCGGCGCTGCAGTGTCGCGTGGCTGGTGGTTCCCCTTCGGAAACTGTTCCGCCAGTTCCTTGTACCAGTAACCGCTCTTCTTTATCGTGCGGACCTGCGTCTCGTAGTCGACATGAACGATGCCGAAGCGCATGCGGTAGCCTTCCGCCCATTCGAAATTGTCCATGAGGCTCCAGGCGAAATAGCCGCGCATCGGATAGCCCTTGGCAACCAGGTCGGCGGTTACCGAGAGGTGGTCGGCGATATAGTCGAGCCGCGGCTGATCGTCGACGACGCCGTTCTCGACGCCCATATTGTAGCAGGCGCCGTTTTCGGTGATGTAGCACCCCGGAAGCTTGTAACGGGCGTTGAGCGTCTCTACCAGTGCTCCGAGCGCCGGTGCGTAAACCTCCCAGCCGATATCGGTCTTCAAGTCGCTGACCGCCTTGGCGTTGACGGTTGCCGGATATTCGGCGCCCGGGGTCGGATCGTTCGAAACCCGCATCGGCGTGTAGTAGTTGAGTCCCCACCAATCGAGTGGCTGCGCGATCGTCTTCATGTCGCCGTCCTCGATCAGCGGCATGCGGGAACCGAGCGCGGCAAGGAAGCCCTCCGGATATTCGCCCTTGAAAACCGGATCGAAGAAGACGCCGTTGTGGAACTCGAAAGCGCGCTCGGCCGCTGCCTTGTCCTCGGCGCTATCGCTGCCGGGATAGACCGAATGGGCGTTGATGACGATGCCGACCGGCAGGTCCGCTCGTTCCAAACGGATCGCTTCGACGCCGAGACCGTGTGCAAGATTGGTGAAGTGCAGTGCCGCAAGCGCCGCATCCATGATGCGCTCGCCCGGCGCATGCACGCCGTAAAGGTGCCCGAGCCAGACGGAGCACCAGGGCTCGTTGAAGGTCGCCACCGCATCCAGCCGATCGCCGATGCGGGCGATGATCGTCTTGGCATAGCGCTGGTAAGCGTAGGCGGTGGTCCGCGCCGTCCAGCCGCCGTCACCCATCAGCGCCAGCGGCAAATCCCAGTGGTAAAGCGTGGCAAAGGCCTTGATGCCGCGGGCCTTGAGACCGTCGACGAGCCTGTCGTAGAAATCGAGGCCCTTCTCGTTCACCGGCCCCGTACCTTCCGGAATGACGCGCGGCCAGGCAATCGAGAAGCGATAGGCCTCGACGCCGAGACTTTTAATGAGATCGAGGTCCTGGTCCAGGCGATTATAATGGTCGCAGGCGACATCGCCATTATGGCGGCCGAAAACGCGGCCGGGCATGTTGGAGAAGGCGTCCCAGATCGACGGCTTGCGCCCAGCCGCTTTGCTCGCGCCTTCGATCTGGAAGGAAGCGGTCGCAACGCCAAAGACAAAGTCGCCCGGGAAACGTTCTGCAAGTTTCTTGGCTTCAATCATCCTATCATCCCGTCGTCTGCCAGCGGCACGCCGTGGCCGCCGCTGCATCTCATATGCCTGGACCGTCGCCTAATGCGGCAGGGGCAATTGTCAACCGCGAAGTTCGGGGAACGCCCCAATCGCCAGCCGGCCTCAAACCTTCACCCATGCACCGTTACGCTTGGAGGAGCGCACGCAGGCATCGACGAAGATCATGCCCTTCATACCGTCGTTAATTGTCGGATAAGTGACGGCCGAATCGACCTTGTCGCCGTTGCGCTTGGCATAGATCGCCCGTGCCCCTTCCGAATAGATATTGGCGAAGGCTTCGAGATAGCCTTCCGGGTGGCCCGAAGGAATGCGCGAGGCGCGGGCGGCCGCAGGCGACGCCCCGGCGCCGGCGCGCGTCAGCAGGCGCTTTGGCTCGCCGAATGGCGTGTACCAGAGGTAGTTCGGGTCCTTCTGCGTCCATTCGAGACCGCCCTTGGTGCCATAGACGCGCAGCATCAGCCCGTTCTCGTTGCCGGGCGCCACCTGACTGCACCAGAGCATGCCCTTGGCGCGTGCGCCGTTCTTTTCCTTAAAGCGCAGCATCACATGCGCATTGTCATCAAGCTGACGGCCGGGAACGAAACTGTCGAGATCGGCCGCAAGCTCGTCCAGTTCCAGTCCGGATACGAAGCAGCCGAGATTATAAGCGTGTGTGCCGATATCGCCAGTCGAGCCGCCGGCGCCCGAGCGCGCAGGATCGGTCCGCCACGCGGCCTGTTTTTGACCGGACTGCTCGATCTTTTCGGTCAGCCAATCCTGTGGATATTCCATATGGACGAGGCGGACCGCGCCAATATCCCCGTTCGCGATCATTTCGCGTGCCTGCCGGACCATCGGGTAGCCGGTGTAATTGTGGGTCAGCACGAAGAGCGCATCGCTCTCTTCCGCCGCCTGCTTGAGCTTCTTCGCGTCGGCGAGCGTTGAGGTCAGCGGCTTGTCGCAAATGACGTGAATGCCGCGCTTCAGGAACTCCTTGGCCGCAGCATAGTGGACATTATTGGGAGTGACGATCGCCACCGCCTCGATGCCGTCCTTCAGCTTCGCTTCGCGGATCGCCATCTGCTTGAAATCCGAATAGACGCGCGACGGATCGAGGCCGAGTTCGCGGCCCGAGGCCTGCGCCTTTTCCGGTGTCGACGACAAGGCGCCGGCCACGAGTTCATAGTGATCGTCGAGCCTCGCAGCGATGCGATGCACCGCACCGATGAAGGCGCCGGAGCCGCCGCCGACCATGCCGAGACGAATTCGCTCCTGGCGAGTTTCCGTGCTGCTTCCTTCAATTGCCATGCGTGCTACCTCTGCTGAAATGTTTGCAATGGGACAGCCCCTCATCCGCCTGCCGGCACCTTCTCCCCGCCCGCGGGGAGAAGGGACAAGCCGCAACCTCCCAGTCCCCTCTCCCCGCCTGCGGGGAGAGGGCTAGGGTGAGTGAGGGGCAAATCTTGAAAGCTAAAGCCCCAACATCCGCCTATTCGCCGCCTCGTCGGTCCCGCTGTCGGCGAAGTCGTCGAAAGCTTTCTCCGTGACGCGGATGATATGCGCCTTGACGAATTCCGCGCCCTCGCGCGCGCCATCTTCCGGATGCTTGAGGCAGCACTCCCACTCGACCACGGCCCAGCCGGCGAAGTCGTTCGCTGCCATTTTCGAGAAGACGGCGCCGAAATCCACCTGACCGTCGCCGAGCGAGCGGAAGCGTCCGGCTCGGTTCAACCAGCTCTGGTAGCCGCCATAAACGCCCTGCCGGCCGGTCGGGTTGAACTCCGCGTCCTTGACGTGGAACATCCGGATGCGGTCCTTGTAGATGTCGATGTTCTCGAGATAGTCGAGGCACTGCAGCACGTAGTGCGACGGGTCGTAGAGCATGCAGGCGCGGGGGTGGTTGCCGGTACGCTCGAGGAACATCTCATAGGTGATGCCGTCGTGCAGGTCCTCGCCCGGGTGTATTTCGTAGCAGACGTCGACGCCGCAATCCTCCGCATGGTCGAGGATCGGTTTCCACCGCCGGGCAAGCTCGTCGAAAGCGGTCTCCACGAGACCCGCCGGGCGCTGCGGCCAAGGATAAACGAAGGGCCAGGCAAGCGCGCCCGAAAAGCTCGCCATGGCGTCGAGGCCGAGATTCTTGGATGCCGTCAGCGCGAGCTTCACCTGCTCGACCGCCCATTGCTGGCGCGCCTTCGGATTGCCGCGCAACTCGGGCGCCGCGAAACCGTCGAAAGCCTCGTCATAGGCTGGGTGCACCGCCACCAGCTGCCCCTGCAGATGCGTCGAAAGCTCGGTGATCTCGACGCCGTTGTCGCGAGCCTTGCCGACGATCTCGTCGCAATAGGCCCTCGATTCGGCCGCCTTTTTCAGGTCGAAGAGTCGCCCGTCCCAGCTCGGGACCTGCACGCCCTTGTAGCCGCAATCGGCGGCCCATTTAGTGATCGCATCCCAGGAATTGAACGGCGTCGCATCGCCGGCGAATTGCGCAAGAAAGAGCGCGGGTCCCTTGATGGTCCTCATGCAAAATTCCTCCCTGTTGGATTGGTCGTCTGAGAAACCGCCTGCCGGCCGAATGACGGCCTTTGAGCGCTTTGCCCCGCAAATTCGTGAAAACTGAAACACCTGCAACGTTGCAGGAGCCAGAAGCTAGCAGATTTTTCACGACGAGCAATGGGCTTCTGCCGCCGTCGAAAAACCTGCCGTCGTCGGCAGGAGCGAAATTTATGCCCCTGCCGACGAACTAATGCCCGTCAGACGTAACGATTGACGATGTTTTCCAGAAGCTCCTGCTTGCCGGATTTCGGCTGCGGATTGAGGTCGGCCTTGCGGACCCAGGCCTCGATCTCGTCGAGGGAGAAGCCGCCTTCGAGCATCTTACTCGCCTCCGGCACGCTCCATCCGGCGTAACGCTGCTCGAGCGGACCCGAGAGCGCCTTATCCTCTATCATCTTCGCTGCCGCCCTGAGGCCGCGCGCGCAGCAATCCATGCCGCCGATATGACCGATCAGGAGGTCCTCCGGATCGATCGACTGGCGGCGCAGTTTCGCGTCGAAATTGGTCCCACCGGTCTTGAACCCGCCGCCGGACAGAACCTGGTAATAGGCGAGCGCCATTTCCGGGACATTGTTCGGGAACTGGTCCGTATCCCAGCCGGATTGATAGTCGTTGCGGTTCATGTCGATCGAGCCGAAGATGCCGAACGCATTGGCAAGCGCCAGCTCGTGCTCGAAGGAATGGCCGGCGAGGATCGCGTGGCCCTGCTCGATGTTCACCTTCACCTCGTTCTCGAGGCCGTACTTTTTCAGGAAGCCGTAGACAGTAGCGACATCGAAATCATACTGGTGCTTGGTCGGCTCCTGCGGCTTCGGCTCGATCAGGATCGAGCCCTTGAAGCCGATCTTGTGCTTGTACTCGACGACGAGGTTTACAAAACGCCCAAGCTGGTCGAGTTCGCGCTTCAGGTCTGTGTTGAGTAAGGTCTCGTACCCCTCGCGTCCGCCCCAGAGCACGTAGTTCTCGCCGCCGAGCCTATGCGTCGCATCGATGCAGGTCTTCACCGTCGCAGCCGCAAAGGCAAAGACATCCGGGTCGGCATTGGTCGCGGCGCCACCCATGTAGCGGCGGTTCGAGAAGAGATTCGCCGTACCCCAGAGCAGCTTGACACCGGTCTCGGCCTGCTTTTTGGCGAAATAATCGACGATCTCGTTAAGGTTGCTCGTGTTCTCGGCAAAGTTCCGGCCCTCCGGGCGCACGTCCGCATCATGGAAGCAATAGAACGGCACGCCGAGCAGTTGGAAGAATTCGAAGGCGACATCGGCCTTCAGTTTCGCCGCTTCCATCGTGTCCTTGAACCAGGGGCGCTCGAAGGTCTGCCCGCCGAACGGGTCGCCGCCCGGCCAGACGAAGCTGTGCCAATAGGCCACGGCGAAGCGCAGGTGGTCCTCCATCCGCTTGCCGAGGACGATTTCGTCCGGATTGTAGTGACGGAAGGCGAGCGGATTGGTGCTTTCCGGTCCTTCATATTTGATCTTGGCAATGTCGCCGAAAAAACTCGTGCTCACGGCTTTCTCCTCTCATGGACTTTAAATCCCGGTGCGCCTGCTTCTGGAACAGCCACTTGGCGGAAAGTAATCGATTTCATTCCTGCTTCGGGCGACCGGCGCGACCGGTCGGGCCGGGGCTGGTTACATCGTCGCTCCCTTGATCGCTGGGTAGAGCCGGCGGTAGCGCTGGTAGGCGTCCTCGTAGGTCGGAACCAGCGAGGCCTCCGGCGCGATCGTCTCCGCCGTCGCCGGCGCAAAACAGGTGGCGATCGGATCTGCACCGGTGGCGGCAATCAGCCCGAGGCGCGCCGCACCGAAGGCGGCGCCGAAGTCGCCGTCCGCCGGCAGATCGACCGGCAGGTTCAGCGCCGTCGCGATAGACGTCAGCCAATAGCGCGAGCGGGAACCGCCGCCGATCGCGGTGACGCGCGTGAGCCTCGTGCCGG
>JAPSJG010000177.1 GCA_031178305.1 Sinorhizobium sp. | reverse complement strand
AACGGCGGCACCTATTACGCGCCGAGCGTAAGGTCCTTCGATAAAGCGGGTGTCGCCGATATTTCCGGCCTGATCCGCTTTGTCTCCAAGCGCTCCGGCGGACGGCCGGTGGTGCTTTCCTGCGCCTCCATGGGCAGTTTCATCTGCTGGGGCGTTGCACGCGATCCCGCGGCAGCAGCCGCGCTCGCCGGCATGGTGATCATGGGCGGTGCAGCCGATCCGGATTTCGATAAGAGTGCGGGCCACCGGGCGAGGCTGCCGATCTACTTCAGCCACGGCAGCCGCGATAGCGTCTATGCGGCGAAGGCTCAGGTCGCTCTCTATCGTTCGCTCAGAGCCAAGGGTTATCCGACGCGTTTCGTGTTGTTCGAGACCGGGTCGCACGGGACGCCGGTGCGCATGACCGACTGGCGGGAGGCGCTGAACTGGATTTTGGACCGCTGACGGTGCGGGCGATGTTGGAGCCGATGGCGGGATGAGCGGGGAAGTCTTTGAAAGGTGGCACTGGCCCGATCGGCGGACTGGCCGGATGATTTCGCCCGACGACTACGAAGAACGTCTCGGCAAGCTCGAGCCGATGGCATACCTGCCGGTCGGCACCGGCTCGAGCTATGGCGACATCTGCCGCAATCAGCTCGGCACCCTCATAGACGGTACCCGGCACAATCGAATCCTCTCCTTTGATCCCGGGACGGGAGTGATCGTCTGCGAGGCCGGCGTCGCATTGCGCGACCTCCTCGTCAGGGCAATACCGCATCGCTTCTTTCTGCCAGTCACCCCGGATACAGGTCTTGTGACCGTCGGCGGTGCGGTCGCGGCCGACATTCACGGCCGAAATCAGCATGCGCGCGGAACCTTCGGAAATCACGTCAGGCGCCTGACGCTGCTGCGATCGGATGGCCGGCGCCTGACATGCTCCCCCGACGAAAATGCGGAACTGTTCGCCGCCACCATCGGGGGCCTCGGCCTGACCGGTCTGATCCTCGAGGTCGAACTCAAGCTGATGAAGGTGCCGTCGCCGCATGTGCAACAGCACACGTTCCGCTTCGACGATCTCGATGAAGGCCTTCAGCTCCTCGAGCGTGCCTGCGACGAGCATGAATATGCCGTCGCCTGGATCGACCAACTTGTGACCGGGCGGCGCACGGGCAGGGGCGTGCTCCAGGCAGCCGATCACGCGGACGCATCTTGCGAGTTTCCGGATCTTCCAAAGCGCATCAAAGTCTCCGTGCCGTCTTCATCCAACCTGTTGGGTACCGCCGCGCTCAAAGCCCTGAATACGTATCGTTTTCACAAGGAAGGCCCCGGCGAAACGATCTCGACCGTGAAGTGGGCATCCTATTTCCATCCGATCGATCGCATCACCGCATGGCATCGTCTCTACGGCAGCCGCGGTCCGTGTCAGCATCAGAGTGTATATCCCGCGGAGAATGCACGAAAGACAACCCTACAGCTCATGGAGGCCGCACGTCGCGCCGGGCATGCGTCCCTCCTGACCAAACTGCGACGCTTCCGTGAACCTCGTCCTCGCGGGCTCCTTTCGTTTGCACGTTCCGGCTTCAGCCTGACACTGGATTTCGCCAACCAGGGCGAGGCGACGGCAAGACTTTTGGGGGAGCTTGACCGTATCGCCATCGAGGCCGGTGGTGCGGTCAATCCGGCAAAGGATTTCCGTATGAGTTCCGAGGTTTTCGCGGCCTCTTTCCCTAACTGGAGAAAGCTCGAGGCGCTGCGCGATCCGGCGATGATTTCGGATTTCTGGCGGCGCTCGGCCCTTGGGGCAATACTGTAGAGCGTCAGCGCCTGACCCCGGTTATGTTCATGTCGAAGCTTACGACATTGGAATAGATGGGCGTTCCGACATCCATCCCATAGGGTGCGCGGCGGATATTGCCGCGGATGGTGAAGGAGATTGAGCGCCTGTTCCAATCCGTGAGCGCGACGCTGAAGCGCTCCCTCCGTGTTTTGCCGCGCGCCGTCAGCGCGCCTTCGATCGTCGCCGTATCCGGCCCGGTTTGCGTCACGCGGGTGGAGCGGAAGGTTACCGTCTGGAAGTTTGCCGTATCGAAAACGGCGCTGGATCGGAGGAATTCTTCGATCCGCCGCTCGCGCGCCCTCACGCTGTCCGGATAGAGCGTGAACTCAACGGATGATCGCGCCACATTGCGCCCGTCGATCCGGAACGCTCCGGAGAAATTCGTGAACTGGCCGGCAATTCCACCGCCACCGCCGACTTGCGGGACATTGAAATGGATGATCGAGGATCTGGCGATCCGGTAGTCGCCGGCCGCATCGGCGAGGGCTGGGGCCCTCGCGACCGCCGGTGCTGCCGTTGCGGCAAGGGCGAGCGGCAGGATTACCAAAGGGAGTTGCCGTATGGCGATCATGGATCACTTTCCTTTTGCAACGATGTCCGCACCACCCGCGCCGGCCTCGGACCGCAGCATCCGCCTGAGCACGGCGTCGCGTCTTACGGCGTGGTGGTAGAGCGCTGCCGCCGTATGGATCGCCACGAAGACAAGCATGACATAGGCGAGCATCGCGTGAGCGAATGCCCAGAACGCCTCCCATGCCTCGGATTTCGGCAACGGCAGATGCGGGATGACGACGAGGTTGAAATAGAAGCTCGGAATGTCGAGCGTCGAGGCGGATGCGACCGCCCATCCGGAAAGCGGCACCAGGAGGGAAGATGCGATCAGCATGCGATGCGTGAGCCGGGCTGCCTCGTGCTCGACCGCACTGAGGCTTGGAAGCGGCTGTGGGCTGCGTTCGACGAGCCACCATCCCGTTCGAAGGATCGCCAGCCCCAGGGCAGTAAACCCGAAGGACTTGTGCCACTGGTAGAGAGAGAACTGCAGCACCGGATCAATTTCCATGCGCCGCATGACGAAACCGATCAGCATGAGGCCGAGTATCAGCGCCGCGATCGTCCAGTGCAGGGCGATCGTTATCGCTCCGAAACCGCGATCGCTGTTGCGCAGCATGCCGACTTACTCGCTCCTTCCGACCTCGATACCGCCCGCGGTACGGCTCACTTCCCGGTCGACGTGAGACGCTCGAGGCGGCGGCATTATTCGCTACCCAACGCCAATCTTCGTACAGTCTGTTTCAGCGAGACTCGTGTCCTGACGCGCCTCGCTGTCGTTCCGGTTTATTGCGTAGGGGTCCTTTCAATTGTTCAAGCGATTTGCTAGGCCGCTTGCCCGAGAGGAAGCTTTTTTCGGAGGAAAGCTCATGACGCCCGATATCCGCCCGCTCGTCGCCGGAAACTGGAAGATGAATGGTACGCGTGCCTCGCTCGACCAGATCAAGGCGATCGCGGAGGGCGTCAAGGGTGAGCTCACCGCGAACGTGGAGACACTGATCTGCCCGCCGGCGACGCTCCTTTACGTTGCGACAGCGCTCTGCGACGACAGCCCGCTTCAGATCGGTGCCCAGGATTGCCACCCGAAGCAGTCGGGCGCTCACACGGGCGATATCTCCGCCGAGATGATCGCCGATTGCTTCGGCACCCATGTGATCGTCGGCCACTCCGAGCGGCGCACCGATCATGCCGAGAACGATGCGCTGGTCCGGGCAAAGACAGAAGCGGCACATGCTGCCGACCTCGTCGCCATCGTCTGCATCGGCGAGACGGAAGAGGAACGGAAGAGCGGCAAGACGCTCGATGTCCTGAAGCGCCAGCTTGCCGACAGCCTGCCGAACGGGGCGGGCGCTGCTAATACCGTGATCGCCTATGAGCCGGTCTGGGCGATCGGAACGGGGCTGACCCCGACCGCAGCCGACGTCGAAGAGGCGCACGCCTTCATGCGCCGGGAACTGGCCGCGCGCTTTGGCAGCGAGGGCGAGAAGATGCGGATCCTCTATGGCGGCTCCGTCAAACCCTCCAACGCCAGTGAACTGATGGCTGTCGCCAATGTCGACGGGGCCCTGATCGGCGGCGCGAGCTTGAAAGCGGAGGATTTCCTCGCCATTTACAGGGCCTATGAAGAATTGACCGCCTGAGGGCTGGAGGGTCGGCCCCGGGGGCTTGGAATGGCTGGCGGCTTGGTATAAAGAGGCGCCAAATTTGCGCGCGGCCCGCTCGGTGGCCGCGATCATTCGATTCGAATGCCCCGGAGAGGGCAGGACTGGAAGCTGATGCAGACCGTATTACTCGTCATCTATCTCATGGTCGTCGTCGCCCTTATCGGCGTCGTCCTCATTCAGCGTTCCGAAGGTGGCGGTCTCGGCATCGGCGGTGGGTCTGGCTTCATGTCGGCTCGCGGCACGGCCAACGCTTTGACGCGCACCACCGCCATTCTTGCTTTGCTTTTTTTCGCCCTGGCGCTGGCGATGGGCATTCTCGCTCGCTACGAACCTAGCGAGACGGATATTCTCGAGCGCATTCCGGGAACGGGCACCAGCGGCGGCGTACTCGATTCGCTCGGCGGCGGTCAGACCGCACCTGCTAACGGCACCCAGGCTCCGGCTCCCGCTAATGGCGCTCAAGCTCCGGCGACCGGGAACGGCGTTCCCGCTGACGGCGCGGCCGCACCTGCGCAGGCCCCGGCCGGTGGCGCTCCCGCTCCCCAGGCACCTGCGGCACCTGCGGCCGGTTCGAACGGCAATACGGGATCGCAGGTTCCGAGCGGCCAATAAGGCCGTAGGTCAAAATAAACCGCCGGCGGATGTTTCATCCGCCGGTTTTGTTTTGGGTGAAATCTGCCGCGACGAAAGAACGGAAAAATTCGGGAAGACGAGTTTTTTCGGTGGCGGAATCGTTTGTGAAAAGGTATCCGGTGACTCCCATGGCGCGATATGTATTCATCACTGGCGGCGTGGTTTCCTCCCTCGGAAAAGGCATCGCTGCGGCCGCTCTTGGAGCGCTGCTGCAGGCGCGTGGCTATCGGGTGAGGCTGCGCAAACTCGACCCCTATCTCAATGTCGATCCGGGCACCATGAGCCCGACGCAGCATGGCGAAGTGTTCGTCACCGACGACGGCGCGGAAACCGACCTCGATCTCGGCCATTATGAGCGATTCACCGGGCGCTCGGCGACCAAGACCGACAACATTACGACGGGGCGCATCTACAAGAACATCATCGACAAGGAACGGCGCGGCGACTATCTCGGCGCAACGGTTCAGGTGATTCCCCACGTTACCAACGAGATCAAGAACTTCATCACCGAGGGCAATGACGATTACGATTTCGTCATTTGCGAGATCGGCGGCACCGTCGGCGACATCGAGGCGATGCCGTTCATGGAAGCGATCCGCCAACTCGGCAACGACCTGCCGCGCGGCACCGCGGTCTACGTCCATCTCACCTTGATGCCCTATATCCCGGCGGCAGGCGAGTTGAAGACCAAGCCGACCCAGCATTCGGTCAAGGAATTGCAGGCGCTCGGCATCCATCCGGACATTCTGCTCGTGCGCGCCGATCGCGAAATCCCGGAAGCGGAGCGCCGCAAGCTGTCGCTCTTCTGCAATGTCCGCCAGTCCGCCGTCATCCAGGCGCTCGACGTTGCCTCGATCTACGACGTGCCGATCGCCTACCACAAGGAAGGCCTCGACAATGAAGTGCTCGCCGCCTTCGGCATCGAGCCGGCGCCGAAGCCGCGCATGGAAGCCTGGGAAGACGTCGCCCATCGCATCCGCACCCCGGAAGGCGAGGTGACGATCGCCATTGTCGGCAAATATACCGGCCTCAAGGATGCCTATAAGTCGCTGATCGAGGCGCTCTATCACGGCGGCATTGCCAATCGCGTCAAGGTCAAGCTCGAATGGATCGAATCGGAAATCTTCGAGAAGGAGGATCCGGCGCCCTATCTCGAAAAGGTCCACGGCATTCTCGTGCCCGGCGGTTTCGGCGAGCGCGGCTCCGAGGGCAAGATGAATGCTGCCCGCTTCGCGCGTGAACGGAAGGTGCCCTATTTCGGCATCTGCTTCGGCATGCAGATGGCGGTGGTCGAGGCGGCGCGCAATCTCGCAGGCATCGAGAAGGCGTCTTCGACGGAATTCGGCCCGACCAAGGAGCCGGTCGTCGGCCTGATGACCGAATGGCTCAAGGGCAACGAACTCGAGAAACGCTCGGCTTCCGGCGACCTCGGCGGCACGATGCGTCTCGGCGCCTATCGCGCCGCGCTCAAGGCGGGCACGAAGATCGCCGAGATCTACGGATCGACCGACATTTCCGAGCGCCATCGCCATCGCTACGAAGTCAATGTCGACTACAAGGAGCGGTTGGAATCCTGCGGCCTTCTCTTCTCCGGCATGTCACCGGACGGCCTGCTGCCGGAAACCATCGAGTATCCCGATCACCCGTGGTTCATCGGCGTACAGTATCATCCGGAGCTGAAGTCGCGTCCGCTGGATCCGCACCCGCTGTTTGCGAGCTTCATCGAAGCGGCCTTGGAGCAGTCGCGGCTGGTGTAGAAGGTTGCGTCTGCCGATCTCCCCCACAAGGGCCCACTAGGGGAGCCTGGAAAGGCGGAAGCTCCTCGCCTCTTTTCTCCCGCAATGCATAGCGACTTCGTTAGTTTGGGGCGTGCTCGAGCGCTGGTGGTCGAGACGGCAGCGCTTGCAATCATCCGCCAAAAGTTGCAAACAGCGGCTAATCGGTCATCAGGGAATCCGCCATGAGCCTATCCAAGCGAACCGCCCGCCCGCTCGATCACCTCGTGCTGCCGGTTGCGGACCTTGGGCGGGCCAGGCGGCGGCTGACCGATCTCGGCTTCACTGTCGCTGAAAATGCGCGCCATCCCTTCGGCACGGAGAACGCCTGCGTCTTCTTTTCCGACAATACCTATCTGGAGCCTCTGGGCGTTGCATCGCGCGAGGAATGCGAGGTAGCGGCGCTCGACGGCAATGTCTTCGTCGCGCGCGATCAGGCGTTTCGATTCCGCCAGGGCCCTGAGGGGCTGTCGGCCGTCGTGCTTGCGACGCCGGATGCCGCCGAGGATCATATCCGCTTTCGGGCACACGGCATTTCCGGCGGCGACATGCTTGAATTTTCCCGGCCGATGCGCCTGCCCGACGGCCGCGAAGGCTTGGGTTCCTTCCGCCTTGCCTTTGCCGCGGACCTGAGGTCGCCGGATTTCTTCCTCTTCTCCTGTCAGCGCATTCGCGCGCTCCCCGTCGACAGCGCGACACTTCACCACCACGAGAACGGTGTGCTTGGCATTGCCGAGGTCATCCTTTCGGAGCCGAATCCAACAGATTTCCAATACTTGTTGCAGGAATGCGTCGACGAGCGCGAAGTCTCGGCCCACTCCTTCGGCATGGACATTCAGGCCGGCAACGCCAAGCTGAACGTCCTGAACCCAGCCGGCATGTCGACCTTCTTCGGCCGTTCCATCAGCAATGCCGAGCGCGGATTGCGCGGCCGTGCGGTGGTGTTCCGTGTTGGCGACCTTGAAACGACACGTGCGCTTTTCGCGCAAAACGATATCGAATTTGCAGAAATGGGCGGACGCCTCATTGTCCCGGAAGCCCCGGGGCAGGGGGTGATTTTCGCGTTTGGAGCATGATGATGGAAACCTATTCAAGGGTCGTCGTCGGCGAGGGTGCCGGCCAGGTGGTGTTCTCGCAGAAGGAGCGGCTGACGCTGATTGCCGGCCC
>JAPSJG010000576.1 GCA_031178305.1 Sinorhizobium sp. | reverse complement strand
CCGGGAAGGACAACTATCGCCAATTCCGCAACTGGTGTCGCGCCGCCGGCCTCGACTGCCCGGACTTCGTCAAGGATCCGGATGCGGTGAATTTCGACCCTTGGGAAGGCTTGGTGCCTCTGTACTACTGGGACACGCGGGATCTGAACCGCTGGGCCGACGAGGGCGACGCCGAGACGATCACAAAGAAGATCAACGGCGGCAAAAACGGCCTGGCTGATCGGTTTGACCGGCTCGCCAGGATATCTCTCGTCCTTCTCGGCTACCGCGCCGACAACGTTCTTCAGTTCCAGGCCGACCAGCGGCTTCAAGTCGACGGCGATGTCGGGCCGAAAACCAGGGCCGCTATGCACACGGCGCTTGTGGCGCTCACTCCGGGCGAAGCGGCACGGCCGGAGGTCAAAGTCGCACCGGTGACTGAGGAGAAGCCGGTACCGGTTCCTGTCACGCCGCCCAGCCTTGATGCGCCGTGGTGGAAGTCGAAAGAGGTCATCACCCCGTCTGTCATCGGCGGCGGCGCTTCGCTGCTCACTGCGATCGGCGGCATACCGTGGCAGAACCTCTTGTTGATCCTCGTCGCGTTCGGAGGCATTGCCGGCTTCCTCTACTGGCGCAAGAACGCCGATCGGAAGGCGGTGGCAAAACAGGTCGAGGGAATGGCGTGATGTTCAGCCGCCTCTCTCTGGCCGCTGGCGCTGTTGGCGGCGGCATCCTCGTCTTTATCGGCATGCAGGCGGTCAACGCGCTCTGGATCATTCCCGCGGCGCGCGAAGAGGGCCGGAAGCTCGAACGCGCCGAACTGGATTCCGCAACCAACAAAGCAATTGGAGAACTGCGAGATGAAGCGGACGCGGCTCGCTTTAATCGCCGTCTGTGCATTGAGCGCGGCCGGCTGTACGTCAACGCAACAGGTCTCTGCGTCGAAAGACCGCCTCAACCAGGCGGCTAGGGCGGTTGTCGGCACGTCCCTGATTGGCGCTCGAGGCGCGTCGCCGGCCGATCAGGACAAGATCGACGAGACAGTCGCGGGCCTATGCGGCGCCCGCGCCTGGACGCCGAGCGAATGCGCCCGCCACGACGCGGCGCAGCAGTAACCATCCAGCATTGCATACGAGGGGCAGGGCATTGGCTGAAACACAGGAAACCGAAAAGATGGTCGCAACTCCGAAATGGAGGTTCGAATACAACCTCAACACCCTGGTGATCCTGTTCGGCTTTGCCGGCGGCCTCGTGGCGTGGGGCGCGACATGGGAGAGGGTGAACGCCAATCAGGATTCTCAGGCGAATTCCATTGATCGCCTCGACAAACGCCTGACGGCGGCCGAAGTCTCCCTTCGGCAGATCGACAATCACGAGCTCCGGATCTCGGCGGTGGAGAAGCAGGCCGCCGAAGCGGCGACGTCAATGAAGGCCGTCGAGAATACGCTCAACAGCCTCTCCATCGATACACGTGTGATGCGCGAGATCCTGCAGAGGATCGAGGCCAGCCAACGAGACGGCGCGCAGCTGCGGCGGTGACAAACAAGAGTGGCTCGCCACTTGCTGCATGAGGGTAGCCCTTGCCTGGTACGATCCGTCGTGTGAAAACGGCTGCATTGAACTTGGAAAGCAGCAAGATGCCTCCCCCTCGCAACGCCAGCACGGAAATTATCACATCGACCGACGGGCTCAGCAGAATCGTCATCGCAGCCCGGCATGACGGCCTCTACACTTG
>JAPSJG010000176.1 GCA_031178305.1 Sinorhizobium sp. | reverse complement strand
CCTCGGCCTCACACAGTGCACCGGCGGCGGCATCGCGGGAGTCGACCATGCAGCGTCCGCGGTTCACATTCTGGGGGTGTAAAATGAGCGATCAAAATGTTGCCATCGTCACCGGCGGTGCGCGTGGCATAGGCCGCGGGATTGCCGAAGCCCTGTTGGCGGCGGGTATGGACGTAGTGCTGCTCGATCTCGACGCCGATGCGCTCGCCGCCACCGCCGCCGAGCTGATGACTGCTCACTTAGGGCGAAACGCCGTCGGCATCCGCACCGATATCACCAAACGTGACGAAGTCGAGCAAGCTGTGGCCACGGTCATTGAGCGGTTCGGCCGGATCGACGTGCTTGTCAACAATGCCGGCATCGTGCGCGACCGCCGTCTCGTCAAAATGGAAGAGGACGACTGGGACAGCGTCATCGCCACCAATCTCAAGTCCCAATTCCTCACCTGCAAGGCGGTCGTGCCCCATATGACCGACCGGCAATATGGCCGGATCATCAACATTTCGTCGCGCGCTTGGCTCGGCGGTTTCGGCCAGGCGAACTATTCGGCGGCCAAGGGTGGAGTCGTCAGCCTCACGCGGAGCCTTGCGATCGAGCTGGCATCGCAGGGCATCACCGTCAACGCCGTTGCACCTGGCATCGTTGAAACACCACTTTTCCAGACATTCGCAACCGATGTGCAGGAGCGGCTGAAGAAAAGCGTGCCCATGCAGCGGATAGGCACGCCGGAAGACATAGCGCAGGCGGTGCTTTTCTTCAGCTCGAAGGCGAGCGCCTACATCACCGGCCAGCTTCTTTACGTCTGTGGCGGTCGTTCATTGTCCAGTCCAAGCGTGTGAGGGCATCATGACAATCGTGACAACGATCAACGGAGCAGTGGCGACCATCCGGATCGATCGACCGGAGAAGCTGAACGCGCTGGATGTGACACATCTCTACGAACTTCGGTCGGCGCTCAAGCAGGCATCGGACAACCAGGCGGTGCGGGTCCTCGTGCTCACGGGAACGGGCCGGGCCTTCTGCGTCGGAGCTGATCTGACAGCCAGCCGCGACAACGAACGCAGCCCTGCGGCGGCCTTTGGGCTGCCGCTCTCGCAGGCAGGGGACCAGGGGCTCTATATCCGCCTCTTCGACCTGCAAACGCTCGAAATCCGCAAACCGCTAATAGCGGCGGTCAACGGTTTCTGCCTTGGCGGCGGCCTTGAACTGGCCCTGCAGTGCGACTTCATCATTGCGACCGAGGGCTCGAGCTTCGGTCTGCCTGAAGTCGTGGTCTCCAGCCTTCCTGGCGGGGGCGGTGTTCCGAGCCTGCTCGACGCCGTACCCAAGGGTGTGGCGCGGCGCATGCTGCTCACTGGGGAGCGCATCGATGCCAAGAGAGCTTATCAGATCGGTTTAGCGACCGATCTTTGCGCCGACGGCGAATTGGAGGCCTTGATCGAGAATATCGCGACGACGGTCGCCGGCAACGGTCCGATTGCAGTGCAACTCGTGAAGATGATCGCGAGCCAATCCGCCAATATGTCCAAAGCGCAGGCGTTCCAGCTCTCCGAACTTGCTTGGGGTATCCTGCGCGACACGGAGGATCGGCGGGAAGGTCGACTTGCCTTTGGTGAGAAACGGCAACCGATCTACGTCGGCCGTTAAGCAATGTGAGTGCTTGAGGATCGAATCTTGCCAGGCCTTCACTGTTGACGCCGACCCAGTGATCTCTGACCACGCATTCTCCTGCGGGCCGCCTCGGTCGTAGGTGGCGCTGTTCCATCTGGACGGGGTGGTGAGCCGAGCGGCGGAGAGCGAGACGGCATTCGGGAACCGACAGGTCCACGGGCGTCGCACGCGATCACCACCGACGCCGTGCGGCCGCCCGGCGCGGACTTCGGCGACCGGGGCATCGCCTGGACGCGGCGGTCTTTGCCGCCCGCGGCCCATCTTGCCTGATCGCCCAAAGGCGCGGGCTGACAGGTGCACTGACATCGCAAGAATGCGACAGCGGCCGAAAGCGGGAGACGGCGCATGTTCACCAGGGGAGCTAAATCTTCCACGTCTAGTTCACAGATGGAAGGAGAATGATCATGAAAACCTGGTTCATCACCGGCGCCTCCCGCGGCTTTGGCGCAAGGGTCGCGCAACTCGCGCTCGAACAGGGCGACAATGTCGTGGCCACTGCACGGAACGCCGCCGGTGTCACGGACAGGCTGGGCCAGCATTCGAACCTGCTGGCGCTGCCGCTCGATGTCACCGACGAGGAGCAGGCCCGCGCGGCGGCGGCGCGCGCCGTGGAGCGGTTCGGCCGCATTGATGTGCTGCTGAACAATGCCGGCTTCGGTTTGCTCGGGGCTGTCGAGGAAGCCACGGCTGAGGAGGTCGAGCGCCTCTATCGCACAAATGTGTTTGGCCTGCTCGGCGTCACCCGCGCGGTGCTGCCTTACATGCGTGCGCAACGCTCCGGACGCATACTCAATATCTCTTCTATCGGCGGCTATCGCAGCGCGGCGGGCTTCGGCGTCTATTGCTCCACCAAATTCGCGGTAGAAGGACTCTCCGAGGCCCTTAACCAGGAGCTCGCGCCGCTCGGTATCCATGTCACCGTCGTCGAGCCAGGTTATTTTCGGACCGACTTCCTGGATTCTTCGTCTCTGTCGGTGAGCCCCACACGCATTGAGGATTACAACGGCACGGCTGGCGCCACACGCAACCGCGCAACCGACCTCAACCATAGCCAGCCCGGCGATCCAGCCAAGCTTGCCAGCGTGCTCGTCGCCTTTGCGGATGCGGTCAATCCGCCGGTGCGGCTGCCGCTGGGGAGCGACACTGTCGCTGCAATGAAGCGAAGCATGCCGCCGACACAGCGATCGTGGCAGAATGGCGGCAGGTCTCGCTGTCGACCGACTTTGGCGCGCCTGACGCGGCGAACGCCTGAGTTCGTGCGCGCCGGCGTACACCGCCTGCCGGCGCGCTTCATCTGTAAGCGTGGCGACTCGGCACTCGAAGGTGCGAGGTGCTGCCACCAATCCGAGTATTCTGAGCAAGCGTCCGAACAACCTCGATGAGGAGCGCTCAAATGTCCAAGACCAAGCCGTCGGGCAGCAAGCATGGGCGGCCAAACAGGCGAGACCTCTAGGGATGCCGCCCTTGCTTGGATGAGCTTAGGTCCCCAGCCCCGTCGCTCAACAGCGCTCTGCGATACTCCGTCGGCGTGATGGCTGTGACCTTGCGGAACGCCGCAGCGAACGCCGAGGGTGTCTGGTAACCGACCGAGAGGGCGATCTCCGTCACCGGCAGTTCCGGCATGGCCAGCAACTGCCGCGCCTGCGCAATCCGCAAGTTGACCAGCCATTGGTGCGGAGTCTGTCCTGTGGCGCGCCGAAAGGCGGTGCAGAAGTGGAAGCGGCTGAGATTGACCGTTGCCGCCAGTTCATCGAGCCCGATTTCCTCCTCAAGGTGCTCGCGCATATAGGCGGTCACGCGCTTGACCTGCCAGTCCGCGAGCCCTCCGCGAGGTTCCTCGACCGTCAGCGCCCCAAAGCAGGAGTGTCCACGCACGAGTTGCAGGCACAGGAGGTCAATGGCCTGCTCCACGAACAACCGTGACGACGGGTCGTCGAGCCGCGCCTCGCGGCTCAACATCTCGAGAATGCGCGCAGCCGAAGGGTCTTCGAACCGACGCGCCCGATCAACTCGACGCGTTTGCCGCCGGCAAGGAGATCAGCGCTCGCTTGGAGCCGCTCCTGAGGGAAATAGACGTGCGACACCTCGATCGGCCCGGCGATGTCCCAGCGCCCGTCATGACATTCGGGAATCAGCGTGATCGTTCCGGGCCTTGTCCTTGAAGCATAGCGCCTGCCACCGCAACGCCAGGATATCTCCCGGTCGGCACCGTAATAGGTCATCACCACATGGCTCGACAGCCCTTGCAGCGAATCGTGCAGCGCCCCATGGCTCCAGCGCGTGGTCAGTCGGGTTTCACTTCGAAGCGCCTCGCCCACCAGAGCGGGTGGACGGTCCAGGATCCTGCCGATGCTGTCGACGGCATCACCAGCCAGGCTACTGGATGCCTTTTCGGGGGCATTTTCCGCAGTCGTTGCTCGCGTTGGAAATGTCATCAACCCCTCTCAGAGAGCGATAGCCGCAATCTAGGAACATTCGTCGCAACCGAGCGACGGCCCGACTTCCGCACAATACGTAATTCTTTTCCTCGACGGCAACACCGCCTCACCGCAGAAAAGGAGACTGATCATGAGCAAGAAGACCATCCTCATCACCGGCGCCGGCTCGGGCTTCGGCAAGGGCGCCGCCATCGGCATGGCCAAGAACGGCCACGACATCATCGCGACCGTCCATGTCTCGTCGCAGGTTACGCCACTGCGCGAGGAGGTGAAGGCGCTGGGGCTCGACAATGTCCGCGTCGAACGGCTTGACCTGACCGACCCCTATGACATCGCCCAGGCTCAGGCGTGGGACTTCGATGTCCTCTGGAACAACGCGGGCATGGGCGAAGCCGGTCCGGTCTGGGAAATCCCCATCGACCTCGTCCGCAAGAACTACGAAGTGAACGTCTTTCTGCCGCTTGTCCTCACGCAGGGCGTGCTGCGCCGCTGGGTGTCGGAAGGCAAGAAGGGCAAGGTAGTCTTCACCTCGTCGATGGGCGGGCTGTTCACGCCGGCCAACTGGGGCACCTACGTTTCCACCAAGCACGCGCTGGAGTCGATCGCCGAGACGCTGCAGCAGGAACTGGCCGCATACGGGATCAAGATCCAGACGATCAATCCGGGCGCCTACTACACCGGCTACAACGAAACGATGGCGGACAATCCGTTCCGTTGGCTCGACGACAGCAAGCACTTCACCAAGCGCGCCGACCTGCGCAAGGGCTTTGACGACTTCTTCGCCACGCCCGAGGGTCGGATGGACCCCGCGGAGATGATCGAGCATATGATCGAAATCGTCCCAGCCGACACCGGCAATTTCCGCAACGTCGTTCCGAAGAAGATCGAGGACATGCTGAAGGAACACCAACTCGCCGCCTGGGAAAATCAGATCTGACGCCGCCCCATCCGGCCGTGATGCGAACAACCCCTGCCCCCCGTCACGTTACGGCCGGACCCTTCTCTCGAGGAGCACTGACATGAGCTTTTACTCAATCTTGGGAGGCATAGAGTCGTCTCGGATTCCGCACTCCTTTGAGTTGGAAAGTGCCGACGTCGGTCAGGTACTCCGCATCTCTGTCAGCGAGCAGCGCACGAAAGTTTTCCGACACCAGCAGGGATCGTCCCAAAGCCCTGCAACTCGCCGCGATCCGGCAAACTTCGTTCACTGCCGGGCCGATCACGGTAAAGTCCAGCCTCTCGTCGCTGCCGATGTTGCCGTAGAATACTTCGCCGAAGTGCAAGCCGAGATAGATCGATGTTGTGGCCAAGCCGAGACCGCAACGCCGTTCGTTGAGCAATGAGAGGTTCTCCGCAAGCCTGCGCCTCGCCCGAAGCGCGGCATCCGCCGCTTTCCTGGCATCTGTCCGATTGAAGATGGCAAGAACGCCGTCGCCGATCAGCTTCAACACATCTCCCCCACAGTGGTGGATCCCCGAGATGGTCGCCTCCGCATAGTCATTCAGCATGGCGATAAGCTCGCTGCTGTGCACCGTTTCGGACAGCGACGTGTAGTTAGCCATATCCGAGTACCAGAGCACCGTGTGAATGCTCTCAACTCGGCCCCGTGCGATGCGGCCTTCCAGCACCCGCTTGCCGGCATCGTGCCCGAGGTAGACTTCAACAAGCGAATTCGCCACCTGACGAAGCGCCGCCGACTTGATGGCGAGCGTCAAGGCAGGCACGAGCCGGCGAAAGGCATCGAGATCCTCACGGCGAAAGCCGCCTGGCCTGTCCGTTGACCAACGGCAGTAGAGATTGTCCATCTCCCCGATCGCGTCGTTCCCACCCAGGGGGAGTATCTGGGCGAAGTAGCCGGTGTGGCCTGCTTGCTTGAGGTCCGCGAGAACTGGGAACTGGTCCGGCACCTCGCCGACCAAGGGCAGATGGAGCTCGGAAAACCCAATCTCCAGCATGTGATGGAAAGGGCTGCTGCGCCACTGCCGCGCATTCGCTTCGGAATCGTCGCGAAGGAATTTCCGCTGCCGGGCGTCGAGGCTCCTGCTCGGTTCCCAATAGAATCCCTCCGATTCTCGGACCGGATGAAGCGTATCCAGGAAGATCGCCGCCTCGATGAGCTCAACGCCGCGCGCGCGCACGCGCTCGCAGAAGCCCGCGATCAGGTGGCCCTCGCTCGCGCCGCGAAGGCCCTCGTTGAGAAGCCAGTCGAGAATTCGGTCGGTCCTTTCGCTGGTCATCGCCTGCACTTTCCCAATCGTCCCCTCATGCCTTGATCGCGTCGACAAGGGCGCGAAAGCCGGCGGACATATGCCGCCGGCTCGGATAGTAGAGATATAACGGTTCTTCCGGCTGGCACCAGTCGTCCAGCACCCGGATCAATTCACCGGAGGCAATGAACTTCTCGACCCGGTTTTCCCAGACATAGGCGAGCGCGACGCCGCCGAGCGCGGCCTGGGTCATGAGCTCGTGATCGTCGAGCGACAGCGGCCCGGTCGGCTGGAAGGTGATCATTTGCCCGTCCCTCTCGAATTCCCACGGATAACGCGCCCCCGATGGAAACATGTTCTGGATGCAGAGGTGACCCTTGAGGTCGTGCGGCGTCAGCGGAACCGGCCGCCGCTCGAAATAGCCCGGCGAGCCGACGACCACGAGCCGCAGCCTCGGCTTGATGCGCACGGCGATCATTCCCTCCGCCACGCGCTCGCCGAAGCGAATGCCGGCGTCGAAACCTTCCTGCACAATGTCGACGAGTCTGTCGGTCGCGCTGATCTCGAGCTCGAGATTCGGGTTCTTCTCCAGAAGCGGGCCGATGACCCAGCCGATGACGAACGGGGCGATCGAGTTCGGGACGTTCAGCTTCACCCTTCCGAAGGGCGTATGGCGAAAGCGGTTCAGCGCATCGAGCGCCGACGTGATCTCGCCGAAGGCCGGATCGAGGTGCGACTGCAGCAGTGCGCCCGCCTCGGTGAGCGAGACGCTCCGGGTGGTACGATTGAGAAGGCGGACGCCGATCCGCTCCTCCAGGTTGAGTACCGCGTGACTGATGGCGGACGCGGTCACGCCCCGCTCCTCACCCGCCCTGCGAAAGCTCTTGTGGCGGGCAACGGCTGCGAAAGCCGAAAGTTCAGACAGTTCAGTAGCGCGCATTGATGAATAATACTCATCAGTTTTTCAAAAAAAACAAATCTTATACATCAGCGATTTTGGCGTCAAATTCCATGCCGTCAGCAGAGAGCTGAAGAACAGGACATCGAAAGGAAATCGTCATGAAAGTCTGGTTCATCACCGGCGCATCCCGCGGGTTCGGTGCGTTGATCGCCAAGGAAGCTCTGGCCGCCGGAGACGCCGTCGTCGCGACCGCTCGCAACCCCAAGGCCGTCGCGGAAAAGATCGGCGATCACCCGAACCTGTTGGCGGTCGCCCTCGACGTCACCAAGGAAGATCAGGCAAAGGAGGCAGCAGCACTCGCCGTCCAGCGGTTCGGCCGCATCGACGTGCTCGCCAACAACGCCGGCTACGGCCTGTTGGGCGCCGTCGAGGAAGCAACGGCAGGCGAGATCGAGGCCCTCT
>JAPSJG010000175.1 GCA_031178305.1 Sinorhizobium sp. | reverse complement strand
CGGTCGGTCGTGGATGCGATGAGTGGGCTAGAGATAGCGCGCGCTGATGTCGACGCTCGAGCGTTTGCCGATCGCCTCGTAGTTCGCCGCCAGCCACTCCTCCGCGCATTCTCGGCCACGGTCGCGAAGATCGACGAGCGCGCCCCATTCGGCATTGAGCTTGCTCGATACGCTCAGGTTCCTCATCGTCTCGTCGTCGGAAATGCCGTGCACGAAGATGCGCTTGAGATCGAGGCCGTTACCGGACTTGGAGTCGATCAGCTGCGTCACGAAGGCGATCGCCCGCATCTCCCGGAGCAACGAGGAGTTGAAGCTGATTTCATTGATCCTGTTGAGAATCTCCGCCGCGGTTCGCGGCAGTTCCGTTCGCTCCAGCGGATTGATGTGGACCACCAGCACGTCCGGCGTGTCGCAGCTATAGATCAGCGGAAAGATCGCGGGATTTCCCATGTAGCCGCCATCCCAGTAGGCTTCGCCGTCGATCTCCACCGCCTGAAAGAGGAACGGCAGGCAGGCCGATGCCATTACCGCATCGATCGAGATCTCGTCGTTGGAAAACACCTTGACCTTGCCGGTGCGCACATTGGTTGCGCAGATGTTGAGCTTGACCGGACAGCGCGACATGCGGATCGCATCGAGATCGATCGACTGCTCCAGCACCTGGCGCAGCGGATTGTAGTTCAACGGATTGAACTGGTAGGGCGAGAGCAGCCGCGTAACCATGTCGAAGATGAGGAAGGCAGGCGAATGCTCCAATGACTTCGACCCCGTAATGCGATCAAGCAGGCTTGGCTGCAGCGGGCTGAAGGCCGTCGCATGGCTGATGCGGCGCCAGAAATTGGCGAGCGCTCTCTGCGCGCCGCCGCGACCTCCCTCCGTTAGCCCATAGGCAAGGACGGCGGCGTTCATCGCGCCGGCGCTGGTCGCGACGATGCCTTCGAAGGACAGGTTCGGCTCATCGAGCAGCCGGTCGAGCACGCCCCAGGTGAAGGCGCCGTGCGCACCGCCGCCCTGAAGCGCCAGATTGATTGTCCGCGGCGGGCGCTTCCCGTTCAAGGCGCGCGCCTGATGCTCGGATGTAGGCAGGCCCATTTGGGTGTGCTTGTTCATGGCTACTCTCCTGTCGCATCCGGTCAGTGGGCGGTCCAGCCGCCGTCGACGGGGATGGCCGCGCCGGTGATCGAGGTGGCAGCGCTGCTGCAAAGAAAGACGCTCAGCGCCCCCATTTCCTCGATTGTCGCGAAACGCTTGGTCGGCTGGTTCTTCAGGAACACGTCGCGGATGACCGCATCGCGGGCGATGCCGTGCGACTTTGCCTGCCCGTCGATCTGCGCCTCCACGAGCGGTGTCCAGACATAGCCGGGGCAGATCGCATTGGCCGTGATGCCGAATTCGGCGCCTTCGAGGGCCACGACCTTGGTGAACCCGACGAGCCCATGCTTGGCGGCCACGTAGGCCGACTTGTAGGGCGAGGCGACGAGAGCATGGGCCGAGGCGACATTGATGATGCGCCCATAGCCGCGGGCGCGCATCCCGCCGTAGGTCGCCTGAACGAGATGAAAGGCGGCGGTGAGGTTGATCGAGAGGATCGCGTCCCACTTGGCCGCAGGGAATTCGTCGACCGGCGCGACATGCTGGATGCCGGCATTGTTGACGACGATGTCGATCTGCCCGAAGCGGGCGCCGGCGCGCGCGACCATCATCCGGATCGCCTCCGGGTCCGACATGTCGGCGCCGTCATAGGCGGCGTCGACGTCGTTCTCCTCCGCCATCTCGGCCCGCTGCCGTTCGATCTCCGCCGGGTCGCCGAAACCGTTGAGCATCACCGCCGCACCCGCCTTGGCAAGCGCCTGTGCGATGCCGAGACCAATACCGCTGGTCGAACCGGTAACGATGGCGCTGCGCCCCTCGAGCGCCCTGCGGCCGAACATTGCGTCGATTTCAGCGTCGGTACTTTTGAGCATGTCCACGTCTCCTCGCGTTTGGGCCGAAGGGCCTTTTGCCGGAAGAGAATGGCGCCGTATTCATTTCAACTGAAATGCCACTGTGCTATGAATTCGATAGGTGAATTGCATTGGCGAAGGCGGAGCGCACATAGGAACTTCATCGCCTCGACCTCGGCGCTTCCCGTTGTCCAGGACGCATGACAAGCCGCTGTAGCACTTTGAAATGAGTGTTTTTAGATCGGATCCGATCCGAAGCAATATGCCTTAGAAGCCTTCTGGGGGCAGGTATGGACATTCACCACGTTCGCTACTTCCTGGCGGTATGCGAAACGCGCAACTTCACGCGCGCCGCCGAGAAATGCAATGTCACCCAGCCGGCATTGAGCCGCGCCATCCAGCAGCTCGAGGATGAGGTCGGCGGTCTTCTATTCCGGCGCGAACGCAACCTTACCCACCTGACGGATCTCGGAAATCTGCTCAGGCCGCGCTTCCAGTCGATCCTTGACGAGCTCTCGGGCGTCCGGCAGGAGGCGTCGCGCTTCCTCTGTCTGGAGGACGCGCATGTGAAGGTCGGTATCATGTGCACGATCGGGCCGCGCCGATTTACCGGCCTGCTCTCCGATTTCAACATGCGCCACCGCGGGATCCAGCTTCAGCTTGTCGAAGGTGTGCCGTCCAAGCTTTCCGAACTGCTGGAGGCCGGCGAGATCGATGTGGCCATAATGGCGAGCAGCGACCGCTTCCCCGAACGTTTCGACGTGACCCCGCTATTTCGCGAAAGGTTCATGCTCGCCTTTCCTGCCGGTCACCGCCTCTGTCAATACGATGCGGTTCCCATCACCGCCATAGACGGCGAAATCTATCTCAGGCGGGTGAATTGCGAGTATTGGGATTATCTGACGGACTTGTGCGAGTCTCATGGTGTGAAGACCCAGATTTCCTATTCCAGCGAGCGCGAGGATTGGATCCAGAATATGGTGGCCGGTGGCCTCGGAATCTGCTTCATTCCCGAATACAGCGCCGTCATCCCCGGTCTGCAGGTGCGGCCGGTTGCCGAACCGGAGGTCACGCGGGAGGTGTGTCTCGTCACCGTTGCCGGTCGGCGGTTCTCCCCAGCCGTCGCCACATTCGTCGGTTCGGTGAAATCCTACGGTTGGGCCGCCCCGCATTCCGGCATTGACATGCGACGCATCGCCTGACCCCCTGCGGCCACGCCCGACACGGCGGTCCCAGACTCGGCCGTGCACCCCCTCTCCTGCAATAGCTCTGAGCTATGGAATTCAAAAGCAGGCGGCATTTCTTTGTCGGCTGAATGTCCCGCAATCTCCTTGTGCCGCCGGAATATCTCCGGCGTTAGCGACAAAGGAGAAACCCGACATGACTGACAAGCCAACTGCTGGCCGCCTGCCCCTGACCCTTGCGGCAACGCTCAGCCTCTTCGCCTCCACCTTCGCGGCGATGCCCGCCGTTGCCGGCGAATGCCCCGCGGACCAGGTCGCGGAAGGCGCCATGAAACCGGGCGCGACTGCGCCGGAAGGCGTCACCGACGAGGTCCTCGCCTCGATCGATCTTTCCTCGAAGGGCGGCGACTGGAAGGGAAGTGCCCTGCGGTTCCGCAAGCTCGTGGTCCAGCCGGGCGGCGTCGTGCCGTGGCACTCGCACGAGGCACGCCCCGCCAACATCCTGATCCTTGAGGGCACGATCAGCGAATACCGCAGCACCTGCAATGTCCCAATCGAGCACAAGGCGGGGGAAGTCACCGCCGAATTCGGCGACCTTGCCCATTGGTGGAAGAACAACGGCGACAAACCGGCCGTCCTCTATTCGGCCGATATCCTGCCGCCGATGTCCGAGCAAGCCGACACCATGTGAGCCGCGACGAAATCGCACATCAACCAAATCCGGACGTTTCCGGCCGCTGGCGGGAAACGTCCATTTTCAAGGAGGACAGGCGATGGCGAACCGCGATCGCGCCTCGCTGCCGAGGCCTGTGTCCGTTCTCGCGACGCCGGCCGCCGACCTTTGGCATTTCGGCATCATTGCACTCATCGCATTCCTGACCCTCGTCGATCTCTTCGCCGCTCAGGCGATCCTGCCGTCGTTGCAGAGAGAGTTCGACGTCAGCCGCGCCGCCATGGGTTTCGCGGTCAATGCCAGTACCTTCGGCATGGCGGCCGCAGGCCTTGCCGTCGGCATCTTCGGGCGCAACCTAGACAGGCGAAACGGCATCTGGATCAGTCTCGCATTGCTTGCGGTGCCGACCATGTTGCTCTCGACGACCCGGGATCTAGCAACCTTCGCCGGCTTACGTGTGGCGCAGGGCCTGTGCATGGCAACCGCGTTCACCCTCACCATGGCCTATCTTGCGGAGCACTTCCCGGCTGAACGGGCAACAGGCGCGCTTGCGGCCTATGTCACCGGCAATGTCGCCAGCAACCTCTTCGGCCGCATTCTTTCGGCGGCGGTTGCCGATCTCGGCGGATTGTCGATCAATTTCCAGACCTTCGCGCTTCTCAACCTGGCGGGCGCGGCGCTCGTCTGGACCACATTGAAGCGGACGGAGCACATGATGCCGGACCGGCAAATTTGCCCCACCGGGAGCTGGCGTTCGGTGCTCGGCAATCGACGCCTGCAGAGCGTGCTTGCCGTCGGCTTTCTGATTTTGTTCGTGTTCATAGGGACTTACACCTATGTCAACTTCCGGCTTGTCGAGCTCGGGCTTTCGCCGATGCAGCTCGGGCTCGTCTATTTCGTTTTCCTGCCATCGCTGTTCACAACGCCGCTCGGCGGAATGATCTCCCGTCGTCTCGGCGCCGGGGCCGGCATCGTGCTCACCCTCCTTTTTGCCGTGCTCGGGCTCATCGCCCTCTTGAGCGGCAGCCTCGGCGTGGTGCTCGCAGGCCTCGCCATTGTCGCTGTAGGCACCTTTCTCGCCCAGGCGCTCGCAACCAGCCAGGTCGGCCGCATCGCTGGCACTGAGAAGGCGGCGGCAAGCGGCGCCTATCTCGCCTCCTATTACACCGGCGGGCTCTTCGGCAGCCTCTTGGTCGGGCAGATCTACGATCGATTCGGCTGGAGCACGTCAGTCCTGATGCTCGTTGCAAGCCTTGTCCTCGCCATGCTTGTCGCCGTACCGCTGCGCGCCATGAGGTCCGGTTATCGAAATGGACAAGAGACGGCA
Source organism: Sinorhizobium sp. (assembly GCA_031178305.1). GTDB lineage: Bacteria > Pseudomonadota > Alphaproteobacteria > Rhizobiales > Rhizobiaceae > Sinorhizobium. The sequence continues at coordinate 2,556 of JAPSJG010000175.1, read as the reverse complement.
TTACCAAATCGAGACGGCGCCCCGCATCCTTGAATGAGCCCGTTTGGGGCTAATGCATGTCGCCCAAATGTGTGCAGCGGTTTTGGGACTAACAACAAGGACCTAAAGCGCGTCGCATGAATACGTCTAAACGCGACGCTCTTAGAGAGAGGAGCTTCGAAATGATGAAGACCATTAATGCAATACGTTCTGCGGCCGTGATCGCCGCCACGATTACGGCCTCGGCTCAGGTTTCGACAGCAGAGGCCGGAGCCAGGGACGGCATCGTCACGGTCAAGAGCCGCTATTCGGTCAGCGAGACCGTAAACCGGATCAAGCGCAGCGTCGAGGAAAAGGGCATTACCGTCTTCGGCGTCGTCGACCAGGCCAAGCTCGGCAATGCCGCCGGCAACAAGGTGCGCCCGTCGCGCCTGGTCATGTTCGGCAATCCGGCGCTCGGCACGACTTTCATCACTGCCAATCCGCTCGCCGGACTCGACTGGCCCGTCCGCGTGCTCGTCTACCAGGCGAAGGACGGTTCGGTCTATGCCGCCTACACGGACTTCAGTTGGATCGCGAAACGCCATCGTATCCAGAGCAGGGGCCGCGAGTTCGCCATGGCGACGCAGGTGATCGAGGCTGTCACCGACAGCGTGAGAAAGTAGCAACAGCTGGGCACAGCGCAGTGCGTCCTTCAGAACGCACAAAGGACGCTATAAATCTATGAGTCTACGCATCGTGCTTTCGGAAAAGTTCCGATCTTCGGGCAGATGCGCTAGAAGCGCTCGCCCGGTTCCTCTGCGGACCTCGGCGGGCGCTACTCTGCGACGAGCTCTCCCGTTCCGCCGAATTCCGGCGGGAAATCCCGCTGCTTCGGCAAGCCGTCCTTCATCGGCAAGACCGTTTCCTGATAGTTAACATGCAGCATGGGCCTGAAAGCCAGGGCAGGAATGACGGCCGCATAGACGTCCGTAAGGCCCCATTTTGGGTGCTCGGTCATGACATGCCCTCCACAGGCCAGGCACCACCTGCGGATGCTGTTTTCCGATTTCCGGAAGCTGGCGAGATCATCGCTGCCCTTGACGATCCTGACCGCGTCCATCGGCCAAAGCGAAAAGGCATTGACCGGCGCAGCCGACCATTCCCGGCAGGAGCTGCAGTGACAATATCCCATGGCCGCGGGTTCGCCGCGCGTATCGAGCTCGACCGCACCGCAGAAGCATTTGCCCTTATAACTACCGTTCCCTGCCATGACTTTCTCCTTTCGGCTCGGCCGTCGACGGCCACAAGGCTGCATTATACAGGTGTGGCAGTCACGGGCGACCTTAAGAAAGCCCGGCGCAGTTCGGCTGCGCCGGGCTTAGTCGCGATCGATCGCGAGACCGAATTTACTGCAGGGCTGCGGCAAGTGCTGCGCTCAAGCGCTTCTGTGCCTTCTTCTGTAGTTTAATGGCCTTCACCTTCTCGAGAGATACTCACTTTCGGGCTCTTCCGTCACGAACACAGACCTCTTCTCGTGCGCAGGGGCTTTTCGTACCGGGTCTCCGGCCAACGGATAGGCCGTGCCTATCGAAACCATGCCGGAACAGCATTTCAAAGGACGGGAGCCCTCTGCGAAGCTTGTCTCCATCAGGCCGATAGCCGGTCTGAACAACGTCAGATCCAGGAGATGTCCAATGATCAACAATCGCACGCTCATCGGTTCCGCGCTTGCCGCCATCGCTTCGCTCTCGGCCTCCACGGCATCGGCCGGGCCGGCTGCACAGCCCGAATTCTCGTTCGAGAAATGTTACGGCATCGTCAAGGCCGGGCAGAACGACTGCCAGACCGCAACCCATTCCTGCGCGGGTACCTCGACGATGGACGACCAGGCCGATGCCTGGATCTACGTGCCGGCGGGCACCTGCGCAAAGATCACCGGCGGCGGCAACGCGCCTAAGGCCTGACGGCCGGACTTTCAACGATATCCAAAGGGAGTAGACCGATGCCCAAGACGTTTCCAACCCACCCGGTGCCGTGCGCTGCGGGCATCGGGCTCCGTTCCGTTCATGTCGCCGAAATGCTCGCCCGCAGGCCTTCTGCGGGTTGGCTCGAGGTGCACGCCGAAAACTACATGGGCCAGTCGGACGCCGTCGATGCGCTGGAGAAGCTGCGGGAGATTTATCCGCTCTCCGTTCACGGCGTCGGATTGTCGCTCGGCAGCGCTTCCGGCCTCGACCGGGGTCATCTGGAGCGGCTGCGCCTTGTCTGCGAACGATTCCAGCCTGCGCTCGTCTCCGAGCACCTTGCCTGGAGCGTCGCCGACGGCGCCTATCTCAACGATCTCCTGCCGCTGCGCTATGACGAGGAAGCGCTTGCCGTCGTCGGCCGCAATATCGAGCGGCTGCAGGAGACGCTGAAACGGCGCGTTTTCATCGAAAACCTTTCCGCCTACCTGTCCTTTGCGGGCACGATCATGAGCGAGGCCGAGTTCCTCGCCGAGCTCGTCCGCCGTACCGGCTGCGGATTGCTGCTCGACGTCAACAACGTCTACGTGTCCGCAAACAATCTCGATTTCGACGCCGCGGCCTTCATCGA